>DASSCG010000168.1:0-9434 GCA_035697925.1 Pyrinomonadaceae bacterium | reverse complement strand
AAATGCAGTACCGTAGATTCGCTGCATCTGCGGCTGTGTGGCATCGCCCATCCAGTAGGCCCCGGCGAGCGAAAGAAGCTTGAAGGCCCTGAGCTTATTAGTATTGGGCACATGTGGCCCAAGACAAAAGTCGATAAATGGCGAGCCGTCGATGTAATAGACACTCACAATATCGCTGCCCTTATCGGCAACTAGAGCACACTTCAATGGTTCATCACGTTCTTCGAAGATGCGGATGGCGTCACTCTTGGCAATTTCGTCTCGTCGATATTGAAGATTACGTTTCGCAATATCGCGCATCCGTTTCTCAATGACTGGCAAATCAGCTTCCGTCAGCGGGCGGGGAGTGATCACGTCGTAAAAGAAACCGTAGCGCGGATCATCGAGTAACGCTGGTCCGATCCCCAGTTTGGTACCAGGAAACAGATCCAGCACTGCGGCCGCAAGCAGATGCGCTGTTGAATGTCGCAGCACATCCAATCCATCCCTGGTTTCAGGCAAAACGGGTTCAATCTGAATTGCTTCGCCGTTCTGAGCGTTGAGCTCAAAAGCGAGATCCACCTCACGACCGTTAACACGCGCCGCCAGAGCTTGCTTGGCCGCGTCGCGGTCGAGACGCTTCAGCGCCTCACCGACCGTTACGGGGCCGGGCATCTGCGCCCCAACACCATCCTTCAGTTTTACGTTAACCTCGCTCATGAATGCGTGTTACTCGAAATCAAGTCCCCTCGCCTTGAAAGGGCAAAGAGAGTTGTCCCCTGTTTACAATTCCGTCGCGAAGCGACCACCCCTCGCTTCCTTCCACAAATCACTAATCAATATTTACGACTTCAAGATCGGTTCCGATAGGAGCGCCTTCGTCAGATGCAGCTGAGTAGCTGACTTTCTTACTGGAATCGAGCTAACCATCGATTCCTGACGAAGGTCTTCGGGAGCGTCCTATCAAAAATTGAAACCTAGCAGGTTTGTGGACAAAGCCGATACCCGCTTGTCTATTGCTTCCGAAACGTAGCTTAAAACACTTGATCGTTCCTGGAGTGTAAAAACCTAACCGAATGGGCCTGATATGTCAATTGCAGAGGGTTGGGGACTTCAGTTTGTCGAACACTATGTGCGACATGCTTTAGCTTGTCGTCGAGTCACGACAAACTGAAGTTTGTCGAACACTACTACTCGTAACGAAGCGCAACCAGCGGATCAACCTTGGTGGCACGCAATGCTGGAACAAAGCAGGCGAACAGGGCGACAGTCGTTAATAGTAAGGTAATGACTGCAAACGTAGGAAGATCGGTGGCGCTCACGCCAAAGAGCATCGTCGCCATCAACCTGGTTAAGACCAGCGCGGCGACTAGCCCCAACGCCACTCCGGCAAGTGCCATTTTCATTCCCTGTCCTAAGACGAGGCTTAAAACGTTTTTGCGCTGCGCCCCCAGCGCCATGCGGATTCCGAGTTCTTGAGTTCGCTGTCCAACAAGATACGAAATGACGCCGTAAAGACCCACGCTGGCAAGCAACAACGCTATGACAGCGAACGCATCGAAGAGAATCATCGAAAAATGGCGCGCGGCCACTGTGCTTGCGATCACTTCATTCATCGTCTGAGGCCTGAAGATGACATTCTGACTGTTTTGGCCCTGCACGATACGTCGGATTGAGTCGAAGGATGACGGAGCTGATTCGTCAAGACGCATCACTACTCCAGCGCCCATCGGCATTAAGTCGTCTGGGTAAGCGCGGAACGGAAGATAAAGTTGGGCCTGGAGTGAGTCTGCTCCGCCTGAATCGAGTCCCCATTGCTCCACGTGTCGAACCACTCCAATAATCTGAGAAGGCTGGTTTCCATCATCCATGTGTATTCGCTTGCCAATCGGATCCTGATCTCTAAAATGCTTATGAGCAAAAACTTCATCAATGACGGCGACCGGAATAGAACGCTCGTCGTCCTGGTTCGTGAAGAAACGCCCTTGCTTGAGCGGGATTCCCATCACGTTCAGATAGCCGGGTTCGACTCGGTACACCAGCGCCATCTGCATCTCGCTCTGACTCGCAGGTTTCGGCTGGCCCTCGAGCCAAAAGAATAGGTCGTCCTCGCTCTGCATCGGAATCGCGCCGTCAGTGAATGAAGCTGCCCCTACACCAGGCGCAGAGTTGAGTTGGTCGCTGAGTTCGCGAAGCGCGCTTCGAATCGTAGGCCCGCTGGTCGCCCGCATCGACGGGGGAAGGCTTAAGCCAAAGGTCAAGACGTTGTCGGGACGAAAGCCTGGATCCACGTTCCAGACCGCAGCCATGCTGCGAATCATTAGGCCAGCCCCAATCAACAAAACGAGGGCCAGCGCCATTTCAACGGCGACAAAAACGCTTTGCGCCCGAAATCGCCCACTGCTCGCTCCGCGCCCACCTTCTTTAAGCGTCTCTGATAAACCCCACTGCGAACTCTTCAGAGCCGGAACCAGCCCGGAGAGAATTCCCGTCAGCAGTGAAATGGCAAGAGTAAATAATAGGACCCGCGAATCCACGCCGATTTCTTCGGTGCGCGGCAGAGTGGTAGGTAGCACACCCAGGGCAGCACGTGTTCCCCAGGCTGCGAGCAGCAGGCCCAGAACTCCGCCCGTCAGCGCGAGGATTAGACTTTCAGTGAGAGACTGTCGAAGTAGACGGAATTGACCGGCGCCAAGCGCTGCCCGAAGAGCGAACTCGCGAGTTCTACCGGCGGATCGCGCCAGCAAAAGATTGCTAACGTTCACACAAGCGATCAGTAGTACAAATCCAACCGCCCCCAACAACATTAGCAAGATTGACCGGACACTACCCACCAACCTCTCTTCAAGAGGTATGATTTTCGAGCCGTTGTTTCGGTTAGTATCCGGATATGTAGTGGCGAGGTCTCGCATCACCCGATCCAGGTCGGATTGCGCTTGTGCAACTGTCACTCCAGGCTTGATTCGACCAATGCCGTGAAGTCCCAAAGCAACGCCTCTGTTACGCAATGCCGGAGTGCCCCACTGCCCAATCGGCACAAAGACATCAACGTTTCCGACTAGTTTAAAACTCGCCGGTATCACGCCGACAATCGAGTAGTTCTTGTCGTCGAGTGTTATGGCTTTTCCTAGTACATCCTGGGCCGCGCCAAACTTGCGCTGCCAAAGTTCGGCGCTGATCAGTGCGACCGGGCCTGCGCCGCTTTCATCTTCGCCGGGCGCAAAAGTCCTTCCTATGACTGGCTGAACACCGAGCACGGTGAAAAAGTCGGAGGTAATCCAACGGCCGTTAACGCGCTCGGCTTCACCTGCACCGATGAGGCTAAAACCGGTACCGCGCGAAATGGCCATCGCTGAGAAAGTCCGGTTCTCTTTCTGCAAGTCGCGAAAGTTTGGGAAAGGGATCGCCCCGGTATCGAAATTGGGCTTGCTCTGGTGAAGCGTTACGAGTTGTTCGGGGTTAGGAAAAGGCAGAGGTTTCAGCAGCACACCATTCACCACCGAGAAGAGGGCCGAGTTGGCGCCTATCCCCAGGGCAAGGGTCAGCACTACAACGACGCTAAAGCCCGGGTTCTTTCGTAACGATCGCGCGCCGTAACGCAAGTCTTGCCAAACGCCACTAAGCATAATGCCACTCCTATTTGCGTTCATTGAGATTGGCTCAGGCGATACGCGGCGCTCGACCTTCCGCAGTTCACGCACGAACAAATCACTTTCATTCAATTCCGCGAGTGTGAGCTGAAGGGCGACTTCTGGTGTACAACCTTTGGCAAGCGACTCTTCGTACAGATCCTCTAGGTGTTGCGACAGCTCTTCTACGATCTCAGCCTCGCGGACAGGCCCAAGCTTCAAGCCTGCTAATCGTTTTCTAATTTCAGCTTGCAATTCGGGCACGATTACTTCCCCTAGGCTGGATTGATGCCGGCAACGCGGTCCAGTGCGAAAAAGAAGTCCTTCCAGGTTTGGCGCTGTTCGGCCAGTATCTTTTGTCCGGCCGCGGTTAGCTTATAAAAGCGTCGTCGTCGTTGACCGGCCTTCTCAACCCAGCGACCTTTTATCAAACCGCGTTTCTCGAGGCGGTAAAGCAACGGATAAAGTGAAGCGACATGGAATTGCAGTACTCCCTCAGAGCGCTGCTCAATCAGCTTGGCTATTTCATAACCATGGCGAGGTCGGTCTTCCACCAACGCCAGAATCAGCATTTCGGTACTGCCTCTTTTGACTTCGCGGTCCAGCATCGTCGTCTCCATATGTAGTGTTGCCATATATACGACCAGACGACGCAGAAGTCAATAGCCTTTGGTGATTAGGGTGACCTGGAATATCAGACCTAGCTATCACAAGTTTCAATTTCCAAAATTTCGTAGTTTGAATCTCGAATCAAGGTGATATAACGTCGCGCCATCACTGGACGCAGGAGGCAGGCGAATGGAAACACTGTGGCAGGATCTTGTTTACGGACTTCGCATGCTGTTTAAGAATCCGCGCTTTACCATCGTAGCGGTTTTGTCTTTGGCTATCGGGATCGGCGCAACGACCGCCATCTTCAGCGTAGCCAACGCCCTCCTGTTGCGACCTCTTCCATATAAAGAATCCGACTCATTGGTCATTCTTTGGAACCGCTCGCCGGGATTGAATGTGGCCCAGGATTGGTTTTCGCCGGGACAGTACCTCGACATCAAGGCGGAGAACAAAGTCTTCGAATATGTGGCCGCTACCATTGACAGCAGTTTCAACCTGACAGGCGAAGGGCCTTCGAGGTCCCCGGAACGCGTTGAGGCTGCACGGGTTTCCTCTTCACTTTTTCCTTTGCTGCGAGCGCAGCCGGCGATGGGTCGCGTCTTTACGGTTGACGAAGACGAACAGGGAAAGCCAACGACTGCAATCCTCAGTCATGGCTTCTGGCAGCGCCATTTTGGGGGAGATGCAAATATAGTTGGGAAGACACTATTGCTAAACGGCAACTCGGTTGAGATTGTCGGCGTGATGGGCCCAGGCTTCGCGCTAAACAAAGAAGTGATGCCTACCGTCAATAAGATCTCGAATGCCGAGATGTTTTTGTCCCTGCCAATGGGTGAAGGCAAACGCACTACACGCACCAATGAGGACTACAACATTTTCGGCAGACTAAAGCCGGGTGTCACAGTGGCTCAGGCGCAATCAGATGTGGACCGGATAGTAAGCGGAATGAAACAGCAGTATCCGGAGAACTACCCTCCGAGCAGTGGTTTCATGATCAGTGTCGTGCCTCTGCTGCAGCAAGTTGTAGGTGAAGTTCGCAGGCCGTTACTCATCTTACTCGGAGCGGTGGGCTTTGTGTTGCTGATCGCGTGTGCGAATGTCGCCAATCTCCAGTTAGCTCGCTCGGTCGTCAGGCAAAAAGAGATTGCCGTTCGCGCTGCTGTTGGCGCCGGACGTCGTCGCATCATGCGTCAGCTCTTAACTGAGAGTGTGCTCCTGTCTCTTGCGGGCGGTCTATTGGGCCTACTGCTGGCCAGTGCCGGCTTGCGGACACTGCTTTTGTTTGGGCCGGACACTTTGCCTCGTTTGAGCGAGATCAGTGTTGATGGACGACTGCTTGGTTTCACTTTTGTCGTTTCTGTGGCTACAGGAATTTTGTTTGGTTTGGCGCCAGCGCTGCGAGCATCTCGGGTCGATCTTAATAAAGCGCTAAAAGACGGCAGCCGGGGTTCAGATGGCAGCAGCCACCACCGGGTTCGAAATGTGTTTGTAGTTGTCGAGGTGACACTGTCCTTAGTGTTATTGATTGGCGCCGGTTTATTGATTCGTAGTTATCAGCACATTCAGAATGCTAGCCCCGGTTTCAACCCATATAACGTCTTGTCGTTTCGACTCTCATTGCCCAGTTCAAAATACAAGGGACCAACGGTCACGAATTTTTACCAGCAGCTGACGCAAAAAATAGAAGCATTACCGGGCGTACAAGCGGTTGGCACCAGTTACTCGTTGCCCATGAGCTCTGTTGCTCTTGCGTGGGGACCAATCACCATTGAAGACTACGTTCCTAAGAACTCCGCCGATTTCATCATGTCGAATGAACGCTTTGTGAGTCCGGGTTATTTTCCCGCTTTGGGAGTTCCTCTGGTAAGAGGTCGCTTATTTGACGCACGTGACATTAAAGGTGCGCAGGAGACCGTTATCGTAAACGAGAATCTGGCGAATCGCTTTTGGCCCAGCCAAGACCCGATTGGAAAGCGCCTCGAGCGAGGCGACAAAGAGCCTTGGCGAACAGTCGTCGGAGTGGTCCGTGATCAGAAGGAATTTAGTGTTGATAATGAGCCACCGATAAGTGTCTATCACCCTCATGAACAGTTTCCGATTGGCACAATGTTCGTGGTGGTTCGGTCGGTTTCGGATCCGTCGCAAATGAGGCCGGCAATCTCGAAGGAAATACAGGCTCTTGACCCGGAGCTTCCTGCGTTTGAGTTCATGACCATGGAACAGCGGCTAGCCATCTCGCTTGCGTCGCGGAGATTTTCCACTTTTCTGCTCGGTGTGTTTGCGGTCACGGCCTTAATTCTGGCAGTGATCGGTATCTATGGGGTATCAGCATATTCCGTTTCTCAGCGTACAAGGGAAATCGGAATTCGCATGGCCCTTGGTGCTCAGCCCGGCAAGATTCTGCTGTTGGTGATCAAACAGTCTTTAATCCTGGTCATCGCTGGCACGGTCATCGGTTTGATCGGAGCGTTCGCGTTGACGCGCGTGATGTCGAGCTTACTTTACGGGGTTAGCGCAACGGACTTGAAAACGTTTATTGTTCCACCGTTTGTCTTGGTTAGCGTTGCGTTGGTCGCGAGTTATTTTCCGGCGCGTCGCGCTGCGCGAGTTGATCCCACAATTGCCTTGCGAAGCGAGTAATTCCTATTACACATTGTAGGGGTGCCACTGCGAGGACACCCCTCTCAGTTGAGTTCCAAACAATTGAATCAGGAAACTCTTTTCTATACTACGACTCGCAACTCGGCATTCGATAGAGCCCACCCGTCCTGACGTTAGTCCGGTTCACCCCTTCAATCTCTCTGAGCATTTTATCGGTGAGTTAGAATCCTCTGCCACTAACGCCTGCGCAGCTCTTGTATCTGACGTAACGACAACTGGCGGATCCTTTAAATGAAGGAGAAAACTATGGGCTATGAAACACGTCGAGACTTCCTGGAGCGGACAGTTCTCGGATTGGCTGGAGTCGGTACTGCCGGACTGGTTCTGCGCGCAAACAGTCAACCAACCGTTGCGACCGTTACCGGTGACGAAGCCAACCGCGTTCTGATTCAAATGGGAGCAGTCCCCAAAGAAGCAACATCACCGAAGGCTGAGTTGAAGCGAGTGACGCCCGTGTCTTTCGGCCCCTGGTACAAACCGGGCGCACCATTCCGCGCCAAGCTCTCGGCTCCGGGTGAACCGGGGACAATTTTTGTGTTGTCAGGTCGTGCCTGGGGTTTTGATACGAAGCGTCCGCTTGCTGGTGTAGTACTAGATTTCTGGCATGTCGATATGCAGGAGAAATATTCTGACGGCGTTACCGACTTCAGAAATAGAGGGCGGTTGGTTTCATCTGAAACCGGATACTACGAGTTAGAAAGCATTCGGCCCATCCCATACCGCCCAAACCCTTCGGGGTCACCTGACTTCTGGCGTTGTGCACATTTTCATGTGTTGGCAGTCTGCCCCGGTTATAAGCCACTCGTTACCGAAATCCACTTCAAGGATGACCCAAAGATGTCAGACTCCATGTATCGTCCAGAGAACGCCATCGCACCGGAAAAGCGCACCGTCAACGGTGTGAGCTTTGAGACGGGAGTATTCGACATTGTGCTAGAGCGCGAAACAGTCTTGAAGTGAGGGTAGCAGTACCGGCACGTCTCAAGTATCAGAAATTTGGACGGCTTCGGAAGTTTACGCAGCGCGACCAGCCAGGTGAGCAATCATCGCCACAAGCCTGCTTGAACTGACCGGCTTGGGGATGTGCATTTGAAAACCTGCCTCAAGCACACGCTTTCGGTCCTCTTCCCTTGCGTAGGCAGTGATCGCTGCCGCAGGAGTGTGACCTCCCTGGTCGACTGAGAGTGCCCGCACCTTGTTGATAAAGCTGTAGCCGTCTTCGCCTGGCATTGCGATATCACTCATCAGAACATCGGGATGCCACTGTTGGAGGAGCTCAAGTGCCTCGTGTGCCGATTCACACGTTTTCACTTCCGCGCCCGTACGCTCTATCACAGTGCTGATGACCTGACGCGTGTCTGCTTCATCGTCAACCACCAGGATACGAAGACCATGGAGCGCGGAGGAGGAGTGTACCTGTTGGATTCCACTCTGGCTGGTACGCTCTGGTTGTGGTCGTTCAGCCAAGAGCGGAAAGACTGCAGAAAAAGTGGAACCCATTCCTTCTCCAAGACTTTCCGCATGAACCGTTCCCCCGTGAAGTTCCACAAGGTGCCGCACGATAGCCAAACCCAGGCCCAGGCCACCATAGTTACGAGTTGTAGAACTGTCTGCCTGCCGAAAACGATCGAACACGAGGGGGAGAAATTCCGGACTGATCCCGTGACCCGTGTCGGTCACGCTAATCCGCACGTGTGAGTCAACGCGCTCAGCTCGCACTTCGATATAACCCCCCTCTGGCGTGAACTTCACCGCGTTGGAAAGCAGGTTCCAAACTACCTGTTGCAATCGGGCAGGATCTCCGGAGATAGCTCCCAGTGAATGCTCTCTTTGGTAAACCAAGTCGATGGACTTAGCATTCGCCGCCGGCCGAACCACAGCAATCGCAGCTTCAATCGATAAAGAAACGTCCATTGGACGTACTTGAAGATTCAGCTTGCCGGAAATGATTCGCGAAACATCCAGCAAATCGTCTATCAACCTTGCCTGAACTTTGGCGTTGCGTTCCATCGCCTCCAGACCCTTTGCATGGAGCCCTTCATCCAAGGGAGATCCTTTCAGGAGGCAAGCCCAACCGAGCAGCGAAGTTAACGGAGTTCTTAATTCGTGAGAAAGAGTCGCCAGAAATTCATCCTTAATGCGATTGGCCGCCTCCGCGTCAGCTCGGGCACGTTGTTCGCGCTGCAAGAGCTGCCCGCGCACCTCCTGGGAGCGCTTGAGTTCAGCGATATAGCCGGAGAGTTCTTCAACGTGCAGGCGTGCGAGCTCTGCCTGGACTAACGACGACTCGATGTTTTTTAAGTAAGTGTGGTACGTAAAATATATTACTACGATGATCGGCACGGTCGCGGTAATCGCATAAAAGCCGATCGCGGCGATAAGATTTGCTATGATCCCGGCGCCTGAAGCTCCTGCAAAATAAGTGATGGAAGTCCAGAGGTAGTAAGTCTTCCAGGTCCGCCAAATCGAAGCACCAATCTTCCATGATTTTTCAATGGCAATCAACAACGTGTTGGCTGTGTATTGAACGAGAGCCATTACACAGATGGCGAC
>DASSCG010000167.1:0-3027 GCA_035697925.1 Pyrinomonadaceae bacterium | reverse complement strand
CAGGGGCGGCGCGCAAAGCGCTTGCCCCTGGCTACCTTATTCCGCGCCTGCGGCGCTACTTGAGTTTTTAGCTTCGGCACTAGTGCAGCACTGTGGCGTTCGCGACACCGCTTTAAAATATTGTTGCTGCTGCGCCACACTTTGAAGCTTCTGATTAATAATTTTCATGGGTTTACAATCGGCATGTGCATTGCACATCAATTTCGAGCTAGGTAACTGACCACAAGGATTATTCAACCTACTTTGCTCAAACAAACCACTCTTCGTTCAGCAGTTGAAACTGACGGCATCGGACTCCATACCGGAGTAAAGGTGCATGTCCGACTCGTGCCTGCGCCTCCGGATACGGGCTACGTATTCCGGCGCACCGACCTCGGTGGTTTTGAGATTCCGGCGAACGTTGAATCTGTGGCCCATTGTGGTTATGCGACCACGTTGATGCGAACCGGCGTAATGCTCTCAACCGTGGAACATCTTCTGGCTGCCTTGCGAGGGTCCAATGTAGACAACGTTTTCATCGAAGTTGATAACCTTGAGATTCCAATTTTGGATGGGTCGGCAGAAGTCTTTGCTGAAATGATCGAACGTGCGGGTATTGTCGAACAACCCTTGGCGCGGCGGGCGCTACTTGTACGTGAGCGGGTTGCGTTTGAGCAGGGCAATCGCAAAATCTCCGTCGAGCCGGCCGACAGTTATCAGATTGATTGCCTGATAGACTTCGCTCACCCAATGATCGGTGTTCAGCGATTCTCGCTTGAACTGAATGATGGGGCTTTTAATCGTGAGATAGCGCCAGCCAGAACGTTCGGCTTCACTGCAGAAATTGAAGAACTGCAAAGATCGAATCTGATCAGGGGTGGTTCGCTTGATAACGCGATCGTACTTACGCCCGAAGGAATGATGAACAAGGAAGAGTTGCGCTTTCGGGACGAGTTTGTACGTCACAAGATTCTCGACATCATCGGAGACTTGGCATTGCTAGGAATGCCCTTGCTAGGACGGGTCTCCGCTGAGCGCAGTGGTCACATCATGCATGCGGGACTAATGTCGAAGTTGCTGAGAGTACGTTCTGCCTGGGACATCGTAGATATGCCGGAGACTGCGGATGTAGCTGGAGCGTTGTTCTAAGAGCACCTCACTAAATAAAAACCTTGCCACTCGGATCCCCTGCAATACTTCTTTGACGACTACGCGCTTTTTCCTACTACTTCTCTGGCAAGAATTCATACGTGAGGTGCAAATGCACCATGCCGGGCACGATCTCTGGTTTAACTTCTCTCGCCCGGAGACGCAAAGAACCCCCTGATGGAGCAACCGGAACCACACTCGACAGTTGCTCAGGCTTCAGAATTTTTAGCGGGTTGATGCGAGCATCGATTGCCGATTGAACGAGGGTAACTATTGAGCCCTGTACCAGTGAAGGTACATTCTCTAAACGCATGTCAGTAATCTTTATCCTTGCCTGCAATACCTGGGCGTTACGATCAAACTCCAAATTCCATTCGGTATAAGCCACGCCGTTAAACTGAAAGCACCCAAGCAATGTGGAGTTATAGGAGCCGAGGAACGCTAACGGAGCTACTATCTTTCCCTGCTCAATTTTAACCGCCGTCTTAACGCCACTGTTTTCTCGTTGCAGAGCCAGCGCGTTCGGGCAAGATCTGGCTGATTCGTCGGTCCGGTTCTTGTCAGCCTCCGTGATAGTTAACGGTGTCGACGGTGGCCTCAGGTTGTCGAAAATTGCCTCCAGAAAGGAATTGAAGAACTGCTCTTTGATTGTGATAGTGGCTTCACCAGTTCGCGATGGCCGCTGCTGATTAGCCTGACCGAGTGCGCCAGGCGCAGCCAACAAGAGGGTTATGACGATGAATCCCCTGACACGAACGTTCATTAGATCTCCCGTCTCGGAATTTGCGACTTACAAACCACTGCGCACGATGTCATGCAGCCTAATCAGACCTACGCACACTTTCCCTCCATCAACCACGGGCAAAACCGAGATCTGGGAAGGACGATCCTCCATTAAACGAAGCGCATCGTAGGCCAAAGCATCGGGAGAGATCACAACAGGATTGCGGGTCATTATCTCCTCACTTGTGAGGCCTTCAAGCGATGCGTGGTCCATACGTTGAATGGCTCGACGCAAGTCACCGTCGGTAATTATGCCCGCCAGCTGGCCGCCGTCAGCCAAGACATTTACAGCCCCTAGCCCTCCGTCGCTTATTCCCTTAACCACTGCTACCCAGGTCGATCCGATCTGAACTGTCGGGTTTCGCTGTCCGCCATGCATCAAGTCCGCGACTCTCAAAGTTAAGCGCTTCCCGAGCCTGCCAGCCGGATGATTCACAGCAAAGTCGTCCAGGGTGTGCCCTTTCATTTTCATGAGTGTCATCGCTAAGGCATCACCCATTGCCAGAGCTACAGTTGTGCTGGTGGTGGGAGCTAAATTCAGTGGGCACGCTTCCTGCTCCACTGACGCGTCAAGTACGGCGTCAGCTCGATTGGCCAAAGTAGAATTCACATTTCCTACTAAAGCAATTAGCGGGACGTTCCGATGTTTCAGGTAAGGAAGCATCCCGACAATTTCGTCCGTTTCGCCGCTGTTACTCAAAACAATTACGACGTCATCGCCATTAACAATCCCGAGACCCCCGTGTAAGGCATCGGATGGATGTAAATGGAGAGCGGCCGTGCCTGTGCTGGTCATAGTGGCAGCAATCTTTTGCGCGATAATCCCAGACTTTCCAACTCCCACTATTACCACTTTGCCTTTGCAGTGGAACAGTAGGCTCATGACATGTTCCACCTGCGTTTCGTTGAGACGACTGGCGGTGGTGGAGATTGCATTGGCCTCGAGACGTAGAAGGCCAATAACTTCTGCGAAGTGAGATTTACTGGTCATGCCTTGCACCTTGATATACGACCAAGGTTAGGTTTTGCAAGCCGGGCTCACGTGTCTTTGCTCCGGAGGAGCAGCATGTTTATAGCCCCGGGGCCACTAGAAGATAATGGTTCGCTCCGTCAGGA
>DASSCG010000166.1:0-6720 GCA_035697925.1 Pyrinomonadaceae bacterium | reverse complement strand
GTCGACGGCGCTTTGAATGCAAGCGCAGCCACCAATTCAAATCCAATGCAAGCGCAGCCACCAATTCAAATCCAAGGCGTTGTTGCGCTTCGCTTGACCACCGCACTCCGAAAGTCTGCTTCTCCCAAGCGCTGTTGAGCTAACCGCCAAACAACCCCAGCAGTTGACTCCCCATCAGTACGAGTACAGCACCGGTAATCAACACGAGGGTTCCGATTGCCAGAACATTATTTCGCCTGGTGTTCTTGAGGTCACCGGTCAGGCGCTTGTCGTTGATGAGTAACACAATGAATACCAGAATGATTGGCAAGAGAATTCCGTTGAGCACCTGTACGCCAACCAGCAACTGGATCACCGGTAATCCTGGAATCAGCGCCAGAACTGCAGCTACAACGATGAGGGCGGTGAAGAGACTAAAAAAGACCTTGCCTCTACGAAAGTCCAGATTAACTCCCTTCGGAACTCCGAACGCTTCGCTGACTGCGTAAGCAGTGGCTAAAGGCAAGACTGCTCCGGCGAGGAGAGTCGCGCCTAAGAGTCCAATCGCGAAAAGCACAGTCGCGGAATTGCCCATCACTGGCTCCAACGCCTTGGCCGCATCGGAGGCAGTCTCGATATCTCGATGACCTACGACATAAAGCGTGGCAGCGGTGGCAATGATCATCGAAATCGACATCAGGTTTGAGAATATCGCTCCTACGTAGGCATCGACTTTCTCCGGACCGTAATGACGACGGGCCACTCCTCGCTCTACCAACGAACTCTGCTGAAATATTTGGATGTACGGCGTGATCGTCGTGCCCAGCAAACCAACCACGATGAGAATGTACGCCGGATCGGCACGCAGGCTAGGGATAAATGCTCCGCGCGCTACCTCCATCCAATTTGGTTTCGCGAGAATTGCAGCAACCGGATAGGCAAAGAAGACCAGAGTCATAACCAGGAAGATCTTCTCGACCTTTGCGTATGATCCAAAGATAACCAGATACCAAATGATGATTGCTCCAGCAGGCACTGCGATGTACTTGCTAACTCCAAGTAACTCCATAGCAGCTCCGATGCCGACGAATTCGCTTACGGTAACCCCACCGTTGGCGACCAGGATGACTGCCACAGCGAACAGCGCCCAACCAATTCCAAATCGCTCGCGAATCAGATCCAGGAGGCCCCTTCCCGTCGCGGCTCCCAGACGCGCGCACATTTCCTGCACCACCGCAAAGGCAAGGGTGAGAATCAACATCACCCAAATCAACTCGTAACCAAACTTGGCGCCGGCCTGACTATAGGTGGCAATGCCGCCCGCATCGTTACCTGCGGAAGTAGCGATTAGACCTGGGCCCAGGATTGCGAGCCAGCGCAGGATGCCCGCACGGGGCCGCCGCAGACCTCTGAGCTGAACGCTGCGCCCACGTATATTCAGACGCAGTCCACTTCGGATTCCGCGCGGAGCCATAGGAAGAGACTTAGCCTCCAGCGCGTCCACTGGCTCCAGGCCTTCAGGCGTGCTCTCTTTTCTCATGAGAAAATCCTGGGCGCTTGCGTACGCCAGTTGGGCGGGGCGACCTGAGCGATGGCTGCATCGACCGTTACAATCCCGAGCAGTCGGCCTTCCTTGTTGATTACCGGCAAAGCGGCCACGTGACTGTCGATAACTCGATAAGCTCCCTCACCGGCTGGACTAAGAGGATCGAGCGTTGTCAGATACGGGTCCATGATCTCTTCCAATTTCTGATCCGCTTTGGAGGTAAGCAGATTTCGGAGTGAAAGGAGTCCCCGGAGCCGGCGAGATTTTTCGTTGTCGACGATGTAGATTATGAAAACGAAGTCAGGCTCCTTTAAAGATTCGCGCAAGACGTCGAGTGCTTTGCCCACTGTCAGGTTAGCCCTTAGGTAAATCACGTCGTTAGTCATGATTCCGCCCACGGTGTCTTCGGCGTAATGCAGGAGTTCGACTACACGCTCGCATTGTTTCTCCGGCAGCTTTTCCAGGTAAGAGCGCATGAGTTTAGTTGGTAGCCTGCCTAAGAGATCCGCGGCAATGTCAGGGGCCATCAGAGTTAGCAAAGCCAACGCCTGATCTTCCTTAAGCTCCTCAAAAACCTGAAGCTGTCGTTCGGGCGAAAGCGCCTGGAGGGATTGAACTGCCTTGGCATCCGGTAGCAGCGTGATCAACTCGGCCGCATGCAGATACGGGAGCATATCGGTCAGGCGGGCGATTTCTCCTGCGGGCAAGCGACTGATTCGTAGATGATAGCCTTCGCCATTTCTTACGGCCTCGGGATCACCGCGCAGGAATTCAACATACTTCCAATCGTATTGAGAACTTTTGGACATCCGCCCGTACCGTCCGCCACTAAGGCGCCGGATCATGCTCTGGAACCCGGTATCTGCGGCCCGCAGCTCCAACCGCTCGTCATGAGTCTCGAGCCAAAGGTCGTTAGCGCGAGTGGACCGCCGGTTCTGAAGATCCAGAACTAAGGCGTCCAGGATGTGATCGCCCAGCAGCACGTCCTTCCCTAACGAGCTTTGCCGGAGCGGCTTGCTGACTTTCAGGTTTTCGACCTGAATCTGGCAGTCCTCAGGCTCGAACGATTTGACCGCGTCCCAGGGCAAGAAATGTTTTTGACGTTTCTGATGTAGGAAAATAAGGCCGGTAACCGGAGGGTAATCAGCTTCAAGAAGAGCAACACTCAAATCCAGCAACTGGGCTCGCCCACCTTGTTCGTCCGTGATACTGCAGCGACGTAGCTGCGAGAACATCACCATATTGTTTCAATCCCCTTGGTCATGCCGCATGGTGATCCGAATCTGGATCTAACCTCGAATTAGGCTGTCGTGTTTCCAGCAGCATAACTGCATAAGCATACGGCACCAAGTCGCTAGGTTTACAATGGGAGTTTGACAGAGTTGTCGCCCAGCCTTTCTGAATCTATGATCACAGACTTTATGGCCCGGTACACCAAACTTTCTGATAACAAGGAGCCCAGTTATGCCCTGTGACCCCGATCTACTAAAAGGCATCGCTATCTTTGAATTGCTGCATGACGACGATCGAATTGAGCTAGCCAAAGTAGTTGATTCGGTTCAGCTGCAGGCCGGCACAATCCTCTTTCAAGCTGGCGAGCCCGGCGAATCATTATTCATTGTTCATACAGGCTCGATCGAATTGTATATAAAAGACACTGCCGGTCAGAAGATTATTCTTACCGTCGCAGATGAAGGACAACTCTTTGGTGAACTCTCCCTTTTAGATAGCGGACCACGGACGGCAACCGCCGTGGCTTTGGACGATGCCGAATTACTGGTCCTGGATCGCGAAGATTTGTTGCTATTGTTTCAGAAACGCCCTGACGCCGCGCTGCACATGCTCGCCGCAATGAGCGGCATGACCAGAAAAGCAGACGAACTACTCCGCACACGCGTTTCTCGCAACGTCAATGAGGAAATGGAAGTTCACTCAACGCCACTGCAACGCGTTGCGGATTGGATCGCCTGGTTTAGCGGGAGCATGATGTTTTTATTACTTAACGGCATTTGGTTTATCAGTTGGATTACTATCAACACGCTGCCTGTGGGCATACCGGCATTTGATCCATTTCCCTTCGGATTGCTAACAATGATCGTATCTTTGGAGGCCATCTTCCTTTCATGCTTCGTGCTCATTAGTCAGAGCCGGCAAGGAGAGAAAGATCGTGTCCGTTCAGATATTGAATATGAGGTGAACATTAAGGCAGAACTTGAAATTGCGCATCTGCATGAGAAGACTGATCGCCTTTACGAAAGTATGCTGGAGCGGTTCGCTAAACTCGACAAACTTCTAGTTACTCAGACAGCGAGGCAATGAGAAGTGTGAAGTCGTAGCGAGTCTGTCGGCAAAAGATTTGACCCCAATTCCGCCTTGTCCCTGAAAGGGACGCAGTTAGTAGCCGGGGGCAACGCCCCGGAAAAGCAAAGGTTCTCGCGCCCGACCCTGAAAGGGTCGAATTCCATTAAACAAAGGCTCCATTCGCCCCTTCAGGGCGCCGATCTTTATTTGCAATTGTCCCAGGGGCGGCGCGCAAAGCCGCTTGCCCCTTGCTACCTTATGCCGCGCCTTTGGCGCTGCTTGCCCACCGATGCGGGGTCGCGGCTTCACTCCAAAGGGTTGAATTATTGATGGCGATGCTTTGCGTGTTTGGCTTGATGTCTGGTGGCGGCCTCTTCGATCGAATGGCTGTTAGTGAGAGAAAAATCTTTTTTGGCCATCCTCACAAGCTCTTGATAATGCTGGTGCAGGGTGTGGATTTCATCCTCGGTGAGATCTTCGACATCGATCAGTCGATTGCTCGCACCTTCAAGAGCCGCGACAATCTCATTTAGTTTAAGATGGATCGCGAGGGCGTCTTTGTTTTGACTGCGTTGGATCAGGAAGACCATCAGGAAGGTTATAATTGTTGTTCCGGTATTGATGACGAGCTGCCAAGTATCAGAGAAATCAAAAATCGGACCCGTTATCAACCAAACAATTATTATGGCTAAGGCCATTATGAAAGCTTTTGATGTTCCGGTGGCTTGCGTCGCTTTCTGTGAGAGCCGTTCCAGCAACTCGCTCAACTTATTTCTCTTCTTTCGCGCCATTGCCACCTCCAAATTGACTACCTAGAAACTTATCAAAGCGCGAGCGATGGGCTCTGCCTTTCAGAAGTCGATCGATACTCCGAGCTGAACGCCGGCCCGCGGACTCGCTACGAACTTACCGCCAAGAATCGCAAAGTCCAGCGAGAGATTCTCCTTGAGCAGGTAATTGCCCCCGATCAGAGCTTGTAATTGTCCTTTCCCGAGATCCAATTCACTAGTTACCGCTCCCGTTAATTCAGCGCCAAGATAGAGCTTTGGCGTAAATTCCCTGACTATGGATCCGCCGGCCGTATAGACTGTTCCCCTACTCCTGATCCCAACCACTCCGGTAGATTCGTTTCCTGAAAATAGAATTCCGCCATTCAATCTCAGTTTTGTTCTCTTCGTCAGGGACTTTTGCAAAACTCCGTTAATGTAAAAGTCTGCCAACCCAGATCCGAGCTGGCGTCTAGGGTCCCCTGTCGGCAACTCAAAGTTGAGAGCGACGGTGAGCGCGGGAACACGCGAATTCTCCCTCTCAGACAGAAAGTTGTACTTCAAGGAGAGATTCATGTCTCCTATTCCTGAAACTGTTTCCGGACCTGTTCCCCGGGCATTGAAAATCGTCAGTACCGGCAACGCAATTCCTACTTCCAGGTCTTCGAGGAGACCGTAATCGAGCTCGAAGTCGGCCGTATTCTGTTTGAGATTCGGAAAAGCTGAGCGCTGAAGCACGTCAAACTCGCTACTAAACTCGAAATGGAAACGCCCTTTGGCGGTAACGTCCGCGTCATCGGTGGTAAAGGGCTGCTGGGCTTGAACCCCCGCTGGAACCAGGACTGTGAGGACCATTGCGCAGACGCTGCCGCGCAACGACTTTGTTATTTGTAAGATTTGTAGCCTTGAGATTTTCAAGTTCTGATTCGTGTCGTCAAAGCGAAGAGATCACTTTCCATTTACCATTTCACATATCTCATTTGGTCATTGTGTTCACGCTCATTCGTGTTACTTCGTGGATTGCTCTTCATTGCCGAGCAAAACCGACCATCCACGAAATAAGACAAATGATCACGACCGAACACGAAATGATGTTTAGGTTCCCGGTAACGACCTCAGGTCTGCACTCAGGTGACTACGGTCGGCTAAGGTGACTAACAACGGACCATGTGTTGTGAATTCGACGATGCTGACTGAACCAACTGGACATACCAGCCGATAACGGAATCGGCCCACATCTATGCCCAGTAAGCCGCAGAGAATTATTCTGATTGTCGCTTTATGCGAAACTACCAGGACCTTGCCATCGTCAAATTGTTGCTTAATTTCTTCAACAACCCGTAACCCTCGTATGGCAATCATGCTTGCTAACTCACCGCCGGTGGGAGCGTGCCAAGCCGGATCAGCGAGCCAACTGACGTAATCGTCGTGAAACTCCTGGTCGACCCTTTCTTTGGTCATGCCTTCCCATTTACCGTAGGCAATCTCCCTCAAATCCTCGCGTACTTCGATCTTCTGATTCGTTGCCTCGGATAGCGTCCTGGCCGTATCGATACATCGACGCATGTTGCTGGAGTAAATCGCGCTCCACGGCTGGCTGCGATAGGAAGCGGTGAAAGCCCGAGCCATTTCCATACCTTCTTCAGTCAAGCCAGGATCCAGGCCGGCTCCGCAAAAGCTATCTTCGCGGCTAAGTTCTGTTTGTCCATGACGAAGGAGATAGAGAGTAAGGCTCATTGGAGGATGGTAAGAGTCGAGAGCGAAGCCCCACGACGTCTGCAGGGGTTAATCACTTTGGACGCACTGATCCACTGATCTTTTTTCTGGTCGTCTCACCGGTGCGAAGGACAGGGATGCCATGGTCAACATGTGCGTGCGGCCTTGGAATGACATGTGTGGCGACTACTTCGCCGACTCGACGTGCAGCTGCCGCGCCGGCATCGACCGCGCTTCGAACTGCTGCGACCTCGCCCCTAACGATTGCAGTGACCAAACCTGCGTCGATTTTCTCGTATCCAACTAGTTTAACGTTGGCAGCCTTGACCATTGCGTCAGCCGCTTCAATCATCGCAACCAATCCTCTGCATTCAACCATACCTAGCGCTTCTTCCATGAGTGTTCCTCCGG
>DASSCG010000165.1:0-6950 GCA_035697925.1 Pyrinomonadaceae bacterium | reverse complement strand
GCACAAACCCATCGTGCAATGCTGTGCGCCACCAGTTTTCAAAATCCGCTGGGGCGTTAGCCGGTGCCTGCGACGGTTGTCCAGCAGGAGTCGGCTGACTTCCTACTTGCTGCCCACTGGTTGCCTGCTGTCTTCCAGCTCCGCTCCAGTAATCTCGAACAATGTCATAAGCTTTGCGGTCGTAGTTTGGAGAGAAGACGGCCAGAACTTCGTGAGCTGTTTTTGCTCCGTACAGCGGTTCGATCAACGGCTGCACAATGGTCGTAGTGCCGTCGAATGTGCGCGTGTCCCCCCAGGATTCCAAATAATGAGCTTCTGGCACATGCCAATGGCAGAGCTCAGAAGTTTCGTCTTTGTGAGAGCTCAGATGAACACGCAGCTTTGTCTTGAAAAGTCGGTTCTGGTCAAGCTTCAAATCTGCCGGTGTGTTGTAGGCCGGATTGCCGCCCAGGATCACGAGCAGTTCCACGCGGCCGGCATCAATATCCTGAACGAGATCGCGAAGCGACTCTCGCTGGTCCACAGAATTTATTTCAATCGGATCGGTGTAAGTAACCGTCTTGCCAACATTGCCAAGCGCATTGTTCATCGAATGAGCAAGCGCGTGAATCGCTGGCGGCGCTTCAGCGCCTGCTATAACGATGCTGGTTCCTTTGTGCTCCTGAAGATCACTCGCCACTGGATCAATCCAACCAGTTCCGTGACCGGGCGGTGTTTGACTTGGAGAGATGGTGGCTGATCCTTTCGCTCCCAACCGCTCTGCCAACTGCGACACCAGACCCTGCATCTCGCTTGGCCGCACAGTCCAATGGTGATCGGCACTGGCTCCTGTAGTTGTCGGTGTAGTTTCAATGACGTACAGCCGGCTCATCTCGTGCTGACCTTCAGTAACGCGCCGGCGAGCTGCAAACTCACGCGCGTAGCGAAGAGTACCAGGCGCTCCCGAAAGGAAATCGGCATCCAAAGAAAGAATGCGCTCTGCCTTATCGAAGTGATAAATGGTGTTGACGGGTTGGCCCAAGGCGGCGATCGCACCAGCCCTCGCATTGTCGCGATTTGCAGGTTCGTATTGATGCCACTTTGCCTGAGGAAACTCTGTGAGGATCGCCTTTAGCTGTGCCCCCATGCTGGGAGAAGTTATTGTCTCCGTAAGAAACCGTAGTCCAGCACCCTGCTTGGGCCGTTGTTCGTCCAGCGCCGTTCGGATTTCTCCGAGAAACGTCGTCCAAGTCCGGATTTCTTCGCGATATGTGACTGTCTGGGAGCGATCAGGGTCGTAAAGACCCAGGATCGAAGCCTGCGCAAACAGATCCGTAGCACTGGAGCCCCGATCCGTGGAGTCCGCACTGCGACTATTGGGATGATCGGGATTACCTTCGATCTTAGTTGGGCGGCCTTCATTGCTTCGGACCAGAAGTGGCGTGGCAATCCCTGCGACCGTAGCTGCTGTGGCAAAGAAAAGAGCCTTCCCGGGAATCGATTCCAGTGGATGCCGGACGTAGGGAACAATTTTCTCTGGCGGCTGGTAGACGCAGCCACTGAGGCCGGCAAGGGCCAGCGACGCACCCATTAATTTCAAGAAAGTGCGACGCTCTACAGGATCGTCCCACTCTTCCGCATGCTGCGGGTATTCGCGCTTCACAAATTCATGGAACTCCGGAGAGTCGCCGAGTTCTTCCAGGCTGCGCCAAAAGTTTTTGCCGTCCTGGGAACGCACGATTCGATCGCGCATCAACTTGAAATTTATATGTCGGTCGCTAGTCGGCATTGTTCCTTTGTGGCATAGACTTTGGTCTGTGAGATCCCTACTTCTGAACTCAATTCACAGACGAAAGTAGTGCTACATAAAAAGTTCCCTCACAGACTAAAGTCTGTGCTACATCAACGGTGACACGTGGAGCAACTAGTCAAAATCTCGGCCTTCGGAATCTGGTATTTACTTAGTAACGACTTGCCTTCGGCCAACTCTTCGCTGGTTCGGTTCTGCTGTCGCCACTCCATGTCGAAAATCTTGTCCGCCGGTCTGACGAATTTCTCTGGGCTACGATGACAACCAAGACACCATTCCATTTGCAGCGTTGAAGCCTGGAAAGCAATCGGCATCTGATCGACACGACCATGACAGGTCGAACAGCCCACGCCCTTATTCACATGAATGCTGTGATTGAAGTAGGAGTAGTCAGGAAGATCGTGTACCCGAATCCATTCAATCGGTTTGCCAGTTCTAAAGCTGGCACGAACCGGCTCGAGATAAGGACTATCAGCCCAGATCTGTTTATGACAGTTCATGCACGTCTCTGTCGAAGGCATCCCAGCTGAAGCTGAAATCTCTACAGAGGTGTGACAGTAGCGACAGTCGATCCCGTCGTCTCCGGTGTGGTGTTTATGACTGAATTGAATTGGTTGCTGACGTTCAACCCACTGGCCAGTGTTCCATGAAGAGCGGTGCAGTTCCGCAGCTGCCCACAACGCGGCTAGAAGTATGAAGATGGCACCAAAGATACTTACTTTGGCAAGGGCATTCGTGCTGTGATGAAAGATCTGTGGCATTGCCGCAGCTCTGCTAATCCTTGATCGGGTAATTCAAGAACTAAAACCAAACTCACGCACATCAACAGCAATACAACACGTGAGTATCACGAAAGACGATTTCGCGGCAGACTTCACCGCAGCCCGGACGACTACCGAAGACACAGCGGTCCAAAAACCCTTGACTCAAACTGTCAGATTGCAAAGTGGGAGTACTTTACCAGATGGATAGAGTTTTTCAAGCTGAAGTTCTCGACGTTTCCGCGAACACAAGCAATCCAAGAGTCACACGGACGCACGGAAATCTTTGCGGTCAAATTTCTTGTCTTAGAGACCGGTGGGAATCTTTCAATTGTTGGTGTCGGTTGAAATTAACTGGAAGCCCCGAAACTAGGTGGCTGCGTCGCGGGCAAGCATTGCTACGCCGATTGAGGCTGCATCTGGGCCCAAAGTCGCGCCAACTATTTGTGTGGCGTCGAAGCAGGGTTGAAACGCTCGGCGACGAGCTTCGTGAATGATAGGGTTGAGGATCAATTCGCCTGCATCCATCACACCACCGCCAAGTACGACTCGTTCGATATTAAGCAAATTCAGTACACTGGCGACACCTATTCCGATGTATCTACCAGTTCGCTCGATCATCATCATGGAAAAGTCATCACCGTTTTTGGCTTCATGGGCAACGTCATCGGCCGTGAAATTCTTGTTGATGGCCAATTTCGAGAGCGATGAAGTTCCGTCACGGTAAAGCCGGTCGTTGGCACGTCTAACGATGCTCGGGGCTGAAGCCAGTGTTTCCAGGCATCCTGTATTGCCGCATTCACATTCAATACCTTCAGCATCGATCGTGATATGACCGAATTCGCCCGCAAAACCCGAGGCACCAGTCCAGAGTTTGCCGTCGAGGATAATCGCACCGCCTATTCCTTCTCCGATGGTGATATAAAACATGTCGCGGCTGCCTCGACCCGCACCAACTTTGTACTCTCCATAAGCGGCGGCATTCGCGTCGTTTTCAATCTCCACCCTTGCTCCGGAAGCCTTCATGAACTCCGCGTGCATGTCTTCGCGGACCGTCGAAGGAAGATCCCGGGAAACAACGACGCGGTCCGTGTTTCGATTTACTAATCCGGGAATTGCTATCCCCACAGCTTCAATTCTGGGGCTGCTTCCTCGCAAATTGGCAACCACCTGCGCAACTTGATTCAGGATCTGATCCACTTCCGTCTTGGCTTCTCGACGTTCTTCAATTTGGCCATTTTTGTCCACTAACGCCGCCCGTAATACTGGGCCGGAGAGGTCGATACCGACATAACGGGGTTCTAATCCGGTAGCACTGGTCATGTATTAAAGTCTTTCGCGCGATTGGTTAACAGAAGAACTAGGCGAAGCATAGTCGACGGTTCTAGGGCTGTCAAACGAGTCATTGTGCGTGTAGAATGACGCAGCAACGAGGGATTTTAGATTTTAGATCTTAGATTTTGATTGCATTTTTGACGGGCCTCAGAGCCAAAATCGAGTTGGGTCCCAGTTAAATCGAAAATCAAAAATTAAAAATCGCAAATCCGGTCATGCAAATTCGGACGATACTGTTACCGACCGATTTTAGCGAATGTGGGAATTATGCGCTTTCATTTGCCGCGTCTCTGGCTAGAATATTTGGCTCGTCAATTATCTGCGTGCATGTAATCGAAACCATGGTTCCCACAGTCGGTTATTCGGGAATGACAGAGCCTCTCCCTATTGCCGATATAACGGAGCAGCTCGAGGATTCAGCCGAGAGGGAGTTGCCCAAATTAGCTGAGTGTGATGAGTGCGCCGGTCTCGAGGTTGAAGAATTAATAGTGCACGGAGAAGCAGCATCCGAGATTGTGCGGGTTGCGAAAGAGCGTGAGGTCGACCTGGTTGTCATTTCGTCGCATGGACGCACCGGGTTGGGACGAATCCTCTTTGGTTCCACCGCCGAGGCTGTTGTGCGTCACGCTTCGTGTCCTGTTCTAGTTGTAAAGCCCCCGCAAGACGAAGAACTAACTTAAGCAAAGAGCCACAAGGATCTGCGAGGTCGCAGTCGCAACTATTCGCTGCGCGCGGCTGACGTTTGAATATGCATCCGGATTTTTTTTACCAGCTCATCGGGCAATACGGCCTTTACGCAGTCCTTATTCTGGTCATGATTGAGGGTGACATTACTCTCTTACTGGCTGGTGTGCTGGCTCATAGTCATTTCTTCGGCGAGTATAGTTTTGCGCGAGTGCTTTTTTGGGGAACCCTCGGTGGATTTCTCAGCGATAACATTGCCTATGCAACGGGCCGCGGTTTTCGAAAGGGTGTTAGCGATCTTCGTTTCTATCGCAGAAACAGCCCTCGGATGGAGCGACTGACCACGAAGTTTGGCCCGCTCTCGATCTTTCTTTCCAAGTACATCTACGGTCTGCGTTGGGCAACTTGTATTTTTTACGGCGTCGGCCGCATGCCTTACATTCGTTTCGTGGCTTTGTCTTTCGCGAGCTGTTTTCTCTGGGTTTTCCTGCTAAGCGGGGCCGGCTACTTCTTCAGCGGCGCCGTTATGGGATTGATAGGAGATTTTCAAACGCTCGGAAAAGTGCTGCTAGTAATTGTGGTTGTGGGAATCGTCGGGTTTTATCTTGCTGAGCGGTTTTGGCTGTCCAAGAAAGTTGAGGAGGTCAACCCCGAACGCTTGCAGGAACTCGAGCATGTGGCCCAGGAAAAACTTCACGATTTGAAACAGGAATTTCAGGAGCACATTCCCTTTGCCCAAGCTCGTCGTGACGAACAAAAGAAACGGATTGCCAACAAGCCGGAAGCAGATGGGGACTAGGGATTTTTGATTTTCAATTTCTGATTTTTCATTGCCAATTTTAGTGATGTTATTTTGTGCTGCTTCGCGTTACTTCGTGGATCGTTTGTTTAGCCGCCGATTTAACGATCCACGAAATCACACGAACGGACACGAACAAGAAGTGCACAGAGTCAAATTGAGTCGAATCGAAATTCCAAAATCAAAATTCAAAAATGATCATTGAGTCTTCTGCCCCTACGCGGGTCGACCTCGCTGGAGGCACCATCGATATCTGGCCGCTTTATCTTTTTCACCCCGGAGCTGCCACGGTTAACTTCGCAATTTCCCTGCGCGCACACTGTCGTATTGAAACCCGCGACGACGACCGCATCATTCTGGAGTCACGTGATCGCAAGGTGGCGTTTGAGACCCGGCTCTCAGCCCTCGAAGACCTGGCCAGGGAGGAGCGGCTTGAGCTGCTTTCAAAGCTGGTCTACTTCTTCAAGCCTAAAACCGGATTTCATCTGACCGCGACTAGTGAGGCGCCCGCGGGTGCTGGGCTGGGTGGATCTTCAGCCCTTGCGATCGCCTGCATTGGAGCTCTCAATCGTCTCGCCGGAGATCGCTATGACGAACGAAAATTCATCACCCTGGTAGCCAACATCGAAACCACTGTCATTCGCGTCCCTGCAGGCCTGCAAGATTATTATCCGGCCTTCTACGGTGCCACTTCTTGTATTCATTTTAGACCGGATGGCATTGAACGTGAGGCACTCAAGGTTGACGAAACAGAATTAGAGAGTCGAATAGCGATCTGTTACACCGGCGAGCCACGTATGTCCGGAACGAATAATTGGGACATCACCAAAAGACATATCGACGGCGATCCTGAGCTCTTTCAACTATTCGAAGGTATTCGTGACTCAGCTTTGGCAATGCGCGAAGCGTTGTTGGCAAATGACTGGGAGCGGGTGCGTGCGACGATGCATGCGGCTTACCCGAATCGAAAAAGGCTGGCGCCTGGAGTGGCAACACCACAAATGGAAACCCTGGTAAATAAGGCGCTCGCCAATGGTGCCGAAGCAGCCAAAATCTGCGGAGCAGGTGGCGGAGGCTGTATTGCTTTCCTTTGTGCTGACGGCCGGAAGGCTGACGTCGAGCGCGCGCTCGCTGCAGAGCAGGGAGCGGAAGTCCTCGATTGGAGAGTTGCTCGAGAAGGACTAACGGTTCGACAGAGTTAGAAAAGAGTTCAAGTAGGGAATGCAGGTTTAGGGCTGGTTCCTATGACTGCTCCGATCGTTGCTTTGCTGCGGCAGCGACGGCTCTTAGGCGTTCGACTTTCTGCTCGAAACTTTCCCCCGCGACAGGCCCCGTATCAACCACACCCATATAAGTTGATCTTCTCATTAACGTCCGATCTGCCTTACCAGTAGGTTTGTGTGCGGCTGCTGGAGCGGGCGCTACGCTCTCAGCAACTGGTGCCGCAGCTTCGGGTGACTCAGCTATAGCAGTGGACGCTGGAGCACTCGCTTGCACCTCGGGGACTGGCGCCGACGCGCTGGGAGCAAGTCCACCGCCCCCTTCTTCGGCGCGTCGCTTAGCAGCTGCTGACACAGCTTTA
>DASSCG010000164.1:0-7821 GCA_035697925.1 Pyrinomonadaceae bacterium | reverse complement strand
TGGCCTCGCGGGGTTGCAGTGCGCGCGGTTGATCGCGCGACGCGGCTTGCGCGTGGTGCTGGTCGATCGGAAACGATCTCTGGAACAGTCCATACACACAACCGGAATTTTCGTCCGTCGCACGCTCGAGGATTTCGATATTCCCGCTGATTGTCTGGGACCGCCATTGCGTCATGTCACGCTCTACTCCCCTTCACGTCGGACTATGGAACTTGCCAGTCCTCACGACGAGTTTCGTATCGGACGGATGGGCCCTCTTTACACTCGCTTTCTGGATCAGTGCCTAAGCGCCGGCGTTGAATGGCTGCCGGAGACGCGTTATGCCGGACACAGCCTACTGAAAGATGGGCTTGCCATCCGCTTGGAAAGCAACTCCTCCGCAATCACGGTCAACTCGAGTTATCTGATAGGGGCTGACGGTGCGAAGTCGCGCGTAGCGAAACATCTGGAGTTAGAAACAAACAGCGAATGGATCGTGGGAGTAGAAAATGTATTTACGGACGTAGCCTTGGAAGGCCCACCTCGTCTCCATTGCTTTTTGGATCCAAAGATTGCGCCTGGCTACCTGGCCTGGGTTGCTTGCGACGGCGAAGAGGCTCATGTCGGAGTCGGTGGATACGCTGGTTTGTTTGATCCTGCTCAAGCTCTGGAGCAATTTCGCGGCAGCCTGAACGGGATTATTGATTTGTCTAAGGCAAAGCAGACCGAACATCGCAGCGGCCGGATCCCGGTGGGTGGAGTATTACGAAACATAGCAAACACACACGGTTTGCTTATCGGAGATGCAGCGGGGGCGGTCTCACCTCTTACGGCGGGAGGACTTGATCCCTGCATGAGGTTATCCACCTTAGCAGCCAATGTTGTCGCTGAATATCTCCACTCGCAGGATGAACGAGTGCTGGACGCCTACTCTGGGGACTTGTTTCGCGCTCGATTCACCTCGCGCTTGTGGATGCGGAAGATCGCGTCCGCCGTGCGTCACCGTGGGTTGATCGAACTGGGTTGCGCAACACTGCGGTTACCAATATTCAACCGTCTGGCTTGGCAAGTGTTCTTCGGGCGAGGTTCTTTTCCGGATGTCAATTTCGAGTCACTGCGTGAGGTAGCCGTCGGGGCAGAATAGACGCCGCTCTGGTTGCCGCAGTCTAAAACGGAATTTTTTAGAATTCATTTATGAGGTCGACCCGTTGTATTCACATGTCCTAACTGAGGATCGCCACATTGTCTACGTAAGCGTCACAATCGAGAATTAATTCAACCCAACTGAAGGATAAGACGATCCACGAAACCTGCACAAAAAACAAGAATGTTTAAGGATTACCCTCATGACTAAAAGAATCATTGCCATCGCATTTATCTTTGTCTGTACATCAATCGCATGGGCCATTCTCGGAGGCACAATCTTTTCACGCACTTATTCGCTGGATGCCCTGGCGGAGAATCGGGTGGCGTCAACCTGGGGATCTCCTCAGGACCAGTCCCCACCGACTGCCTCATTCACCCGAGTAGTTTCGAAATCTCAGGAGAGCTTTGTTAATGGACAGAAGTTTGTCAAGACGGTCGATGAGACGGTTATCACGCCTCTGCCGTTGGAGAGTAGCGCGGTTAACGTAGACCTTGATCTCGAGCATCGACAGAAAGGCTTGCTGTGGTACAGCACGTACAAAGTTGGGTTCTCTGGTATTTACGGATTTCACAATCCGAGCAAGGAAGATGAAGAAGTTGATTTCATCTTGAAGTTCCCCACTGCCCAGGCAATGTACGATGATCTGTCATTCGTTGTGGACGGAAACGCCATACCCATAGTCAGTCGCGACGGCGCTGCGATGGGAAAGGTAAAAGTCGCTGCCGGAAAAACTGTTGCCCTGGCAGTTGGATATAGGTCGCAAGGGCTTAACGAGTGGCGCTACAGCTTTGGCGGTCAGGATGTTGCGCAAGTCCGAGACTTCAACCTCAATATGAAAACAAACTTCAAGGACATTGATTTTCCCGACAACACCTTATCCCCTTCCGCAAAGCAGGAGATAGACAACGGCTGGAATTTGACCTGGTCGTACAAGAGCTTGTTGTCAGGCTATCAGATTGCGATGGTAATGCCGGAAAAACTTCAGCCGGGACCGCTCGCCGGACGGATCAGTTTCTTCGCACCCGTGTCACTTTTTTTCTTTTTCTTCCTTATGCTCATTATCACTACGATACGTGGTATTGAACTTCACCCCATGAATTACTTCTTCCTCGCGGCAGCTTTCTTTTCTTTCCACCTCTTGCTCGCTTATTTAGTCGATCACGTATCAATTCATTTGGCCTTTGCAATTTCTGCTGCTGTCTCAGTCTTCCTGGTGGTCAGTTATCTAAGGCTGGTGGTTGGATTTCACTTCGCGAGCAGGGAGGCGGCCTTGGCTCAGTTCATTTACCTGGTGATGTTTTCTTATGCCTTCTTTTTGAAAGGTTTCACTGGTTTAGCTATAACCACCGGCTCCATCGTGACGCTTTTTGTGGTTATGCAGGTGACCGGACGAATCCGCTGGGCTGATAAGTTTTCGCTTAAGCCCCCAGCCGAGGCCGCCGGGGAGCTGACTTAACTGTTAATAACCCTCGGACTTTCACGTTAACGTTGTGTGAGCGTCTTGCTTGCGCGGGGTAAAAAGCCTCGTAAAGGCAGGAGAATTTCCCGCGAGGATTGTCGATAAACTTTCTCGCGGGATCCGTCGTACAGCCAAATACGCCGGTTTACCGTCGCACAATTACCAACATGAAAGCCCTTTTCTCCTTCTATTCCGACGCCCTCAAGATTGCTCTGCAATCGATTTTTGCCCACAAACTGCGCGCTTTTCTCACCCTCATAGGGATCATTATCGGAGTTGCCTCGGTAGTGGTTGTCGGCGCGTCAATCAGTGGACTAAACACCTACGTCGTGGAAAGGGTTAGCAAAGTTCTAGGCAGTAACCACTTCATGATTGCTCGGATGGCCTTTCATGGCCGCATGTCAGACGAGGAATTTGAGCGCCGAAACCGCAGGAACAAGAATCTCACCTGGGAGGACTACGAATGGGTCCGCGACCACTGCGCATCGTGCAGTGACGTGGGTGCCCAATCTAACGGCGGAGCCGATCTGAAGCAGGATGGAATCGAGTTTCCCGGCGTCCGCATTATCGGGGTGAGCGCCAACATGGTTGATATAGAGGATAAGACCATCGAAGAGGGACGATTCATTTGGCCCGATGAAGTCGAACGCTCAGCATTTGTCTGCGTTTTGGGAGCGGATATCAAAGAGAAATTTTTCCCCTTGGGAAGCGCGGTCGGGAAGACCTTAAAAATTCGTGGGTTGCCGATGCGCGTAGTGGGTGTTGAAGAAAAACGTGGTTCGTTCTTTGGCGACTCTTTTGATCGGATGGTCTATATACCGGTCACCACCCAGATGCAAATCTTCGGACGCAACAACTTGCAGATACACGGGAAGACGACTAGCCGGGAAACCTTTCAGGGAGCAATTGAAGACGCTCGTGTAGCGTTGAGAAATAAGCACGGCCTGAAAGGGAATGAAGAGGACGATTTCGGAGTCGTTAACGTTGAAGAATTAAACAACCAGATCGATCAGTTTACTGGCAGCATCGCCGCCGTAGTGGTTCCGATTACTCTCATCACCCTGGTGGTGGGCGGCATCGTGGTGATGAATATCATGCTGGTTAGTGTAACCGAGAGAACTTTTGAGGTCGGTTTGCGCAAGGCCGTCGGAGCCACCAAGAAACAAATCTTGCTTCAGTTTCTGATTGAGTCGGCAATTCTTTGCGCTTTGGGAGGCGTACTCGGGTTACTACTGGCCTGGGGGGTTACGCAAGTGATCACAACCCTGGCGTCAATCACGATGACGATTACAATCGGATACATCTTGCTCGCAATAGTTGTCTCGACGGTCATCGGGATGATTGCTGGAATTTATCCTGCATTTAAAGCGGCTCGACTGGACCCTATTCTCGCGCTGACGCAGGCCACTTAGCGGTTGATCATTAATCGCAGTTCAGACTTTAGTGCATGAGATTTAAACTCAGACTTCCAAAGGGTGTGTTACGCGAGACGCTGGCGATGGCGCTGGACAGTGTTCGTGCGCACAAGTTCCGCAGTTTTCTCACCGTCCTGGGAATTGTTATCGGAGTGATGACCGCGATCATCATTGCTTCAATCCTGACGGGTTTACGCCAAAATATCGTTTCGATAATCGAGGAGTACGGAACTAACAACATCTATGCGTTCCATCTGTCCACCGGACCTCGCGTCGGTGAAGATCGCTCGGAACGAACTCGCAAGCCTTTGACTGTCGCCGATGCCGAAGCTGTATCGCAAGCGAGCGCAGTCGAATCTGTAGCCCACGTCGCCCCCAACGTGGGCTATGGCGGTGGGCCCTTTGATGACAACATTACTTATCAGGGACACAATTATCGCTGGGGAAACACACAAGGCGTTTCATCAAACTATGCAGATATCACGAACATCGTTCTCAAAGAAGGCCGTTTCATAACTGACTTGGACGATCAGCAGCGTGCCAACGTGATGGTTATCGGTGTAAATGCTGCGGATGCGCTTTTCCCGGGTCAGAATCAGATTGCCGGAACCAAGGTCCGGATGGGCGGTTATAACTTTGAAATCATTGGAGTGCTTGAAAAACGAAAAGCCGGTTTCTTCGGAGAGAACGAAGAAGATAATGCCGTCTTCATTCCTTTCCGTACGGCCCAGAAGATTGCACCCGCAAAAGGATACCTCCTCCTGGTAATTCGGGGCCGTTCAGGTCAGGTGACCGAGGCGTTGACTCAAGCTGAGGATATTCTGCGTCGCCGGCGCAACGTCAAATTTGGCGACCCAAACAATTTTGACATTAAGACTGCGGACAAGTTCATCGAACAGTTTGACAGTATTACCGCGATGGTTGGCTTGATTGCGATTGCGATCTCAAGTCTGGGACTGCTGGTGGGCGGAATCGGTGTGATGAATATCATGCTGGTCAGCGTCACGGAACGTACGAAAGAAATTGGAGTCCGGAAAGCGTTGGGCGCCCGCCGGAAAGATATCGTCCGGCAGTTTCTCTTCGAAGCGATGACATTAACTTTCCTGGGTGGAATCCTTGGAGTGGTACTGGCCGTCGGCATTAGCCGAATTGTGATGTTGCTTGTTCCCAGTCTGCCCGCCTCAATTCCGACTTGGGCAGTCGTCACTGGTCTCAGCGTCTCCATCGGAGTTGGTCTGATCTTTGGTGTATGGCCGGCTCGCAAAGCCTCGCGCCTCGATCCCATCGAGTGCCTGCGTTACGAATAAGTAAACCACGTAACATTTTGCGACTATAATCAGTCCAGAGTTCGGACTTAGGTTTTGGTAGGCGAAGTCCAACCTAAAAGTGAACTCTGATCATCGCGACTTAAAATCAAGCAGCACTTGATAGGACTAACTCTTGCGACCGACCACCTTATCACGTGACCTGATCAAGGAATTCCTAAGCTACGTCCAGGTTGAAAAAGGACTGTCGCGTAACACACTACAGAGTTACGCGAGAGACCTTGCACGCCTGGACCAATGGGCGCGCAAGAGTGCTACCCCCGTTCAGAATTTATCCCGACAGGATTTGCGTCACTGGATCGCAGACCTTTCGCGCGAAGGTCTTGCGCCTTCTTCAGTGGCCAGGGCGGTCAGCGCTGCTCGCGGTTTTTTTCGCTTCTTGATGCTTGACGGTCACATCAAAAGACAACCGACGGAAGAACTCGATACTCCTCAGCGCTTCGCATACCTGCCGGTATTCCTGACGGAAGAAGAGATCGATAAATTGTTTGCCGCGCCGGACATCTCCACGGAGGAAGGTATACGGGATCGAGCGCTGCTGGAGGTCATGTATGGAGCCGGGTTGCGCGTTTCTGAGCTGGTTGCCTTGAAACAGACGGATGTGGATATACACACCGGATTGGTCGTGTGCCATGGCAAGGGAAGCAAAGAGCGTCGCGTTCCGATTGGCAAGAGTGCGATTCACTGGTTGCAGCAGTATCTTGCGGTTAAAGCGGGCTACGGGAAAGCCAGTTCACCAATCATGTTTGTGAATCGCGGCAAGCCACTGACAAGACAGTTCGCGTGGGCCATGATCAAACGGCATGCAGCCAAGGCGGGAGTCAAAGATATTTCACCGCATACACTGCGCCACAGTTTTGCCACGCACTTATTGCAGAACGGCGCCGATTCTCGTTCGGTTCAGGCCCTGCTAGGGCATAGCGATATATCCACGACTCAAATCTATACTCATATAACCGATCGTCACTTGCGTACTTCATATGACAAACATCATCCTCGGGCTCGCCTTGGTTCGGCCGGAGATAAAAAGCCGAAGGAGTAGTCTTTGTGAAGCAACTCGATTGTAGACTCGGAAGGATTTAACTCCCGTGGCGTGGCGATAGAAGCAGCATTCGCTAAAGCCCCGCACTCTCTAAGCCATGTTCTTCCTCCGACAGCCTGCTTCCGAAACAATTCAACGATTCATATCGTCGCAACGCGACCTGCCTTTTTCTTACCCAGAGGTTGGCGCGACCGCTGGCGAACTTCCCTCCGGCTACACTATCGATCGCAATCGGATCCGGCTGGGAGAAGGAAAAGAAACTTATGAACGAGCAGTTGCAGCACTGAGACTATGGAAACAATCTGATCTCGGCTGGGTAAGAATAGTTCCACCTGAAACGCCAATTGAGGTAGGCGCTGTGGTGGCGATACTCACCCGACACTTCGGGTTCTGGTCACTCAATGCGTGTCGAGTTGTCTACCTGATAGATGAGGATGGTCCAGGGCGGAAAACTGGGTTTGGTTACGGAACCCTGTCGAGTCACGTCGAAAGGGGAGAAGAGCGATTCACAATTGAATGGCGTAGAGATGACAACTCTGTTTGGTATCACATACTCGCGTTTTCACGCCCTAACCAGCTCCTGGTCAAACTGGGATTTTTACTGGCAAGGAAACTGCAAAAACGTTTCGCCAGGGATTCATTGGCGGTAATGGTTTCGCTCTCAAACCCCTAGTTCTCGGCTCTGTAGATCGGACAAAAGCGCGGTCCGAAAAATCACTAAAACTGCACGATAATTGACCCGTTTCGTGTCGCTTTTTATGATTTTGATGACTTGCTGACGATTCAGCAAGAGGCTTCAAAATGACTCACTACTCGTCTCTGAATTCGATTGCTTAAGGTCGCCTTAGAGAGTAGAGTACGCCAGTTCTCCGGAATAGCGGCTTCCCAACCGACACACCTCGCCTATCTTTGCATTTAGCGGTTGTCGACCAGTTCAGTATAGTCACGACAAACGGCCGTTAATACAGCCAGGCGGGTTGTTTTACAGGAGAAAGCTTCATGCAGGAGATTCATTCCCCTGAAAAACGAACTACACTGCCTCGCAAGCGCATCCTGATCGTGAATTGTTACTTTGACGATTCGCGCCAGCCCATTCGTAGGACCAACAAAATACCTCAGGCAGTAGGACCCATCTACCTGGCAGGCGCTTTCGCCCGCGACACTTGTGACGTCCGTTGCTTTACCGAAGTTGCGAGTGGCCCACTTGAGGAGGAGGGGTTGTTGAGCTGGCCCGATATGCTCGTTCTCACCGGCCTAACCAACGGCTTCGATCGTATGCTGCACCTCACAGCCTACGCCCGTAGCAAGAATCCGAAGGTAATTGTCGTTGCCGGTGGTCCGCCCGTTCGGGCTCTGCCGTTACTCTCCAAGAAAGTTTTTGATTATGCGTGTCTGGGAGACATTGAGGAGTTGTGTGACGTTATCTCCGAGGCCTTTGGGCCCGCCTATGTAGC
>DASSCG010000163.1:0-5733 GCA_035697925.1 Pyrinomonadaceae bacterium | reverse complement strand
GACGGAAGATGGGCACTCGCGCGCGTGAGCTGGCGCTTGATCGGTACCGAACGGACATTGTCATTCCGCAGTACATTGAGTTCTACGAAAGCGTTCTGGCCCGTGCGGCATAAACTCAACGTAACCGACTTTAGTCTTACGTACACAGACTTTAGCTAACGTAGCACAGACTTTAGTCTGTGATTTCAAGTGGCCAGGGCTCCAGCTCCAGGTAATCGAATCTACGAGAGACGACACCGACTGAAGTCTGTGCTACGAGCCACACAGACTTTAGTCTGTGATTTCAAGTGGCCAGGACTCCAGCTCTAGGTAATCGAGTCTACAAGAGACGGCACAGACTTGAGTTTGTGCGACGGGGCCAACACAGACTGGAGTCTGTGCTACTTTCATTTTATGCGTTCCATCATTGTCGGCACCGCAGGTCACATTGATCACGGCAAGAGTGCCCTGGTGCGTGCTCTCACCGGAAGGGATCCCGATCGCCTGCCAGAAGAAAAGCGAAGAGGAATAACAATCGATCTAGGCTTTGCCGATCTGGAGCTCGGCGACCTTCGCATTGGATTCGTCGATGTGCCCGGCCACGAGAGGTTTGTGAAGAACATGCTCGCGGGCGCTCATGGCATCGACGTCGTGGCCCTGGTGATTGCGGCTGATGAAGGCGTGATGCCTCAAACTCGAGAACACTTTGACATCTGCCGACTTCTGGGCGTTCAAACAGGATTGATAGTGATTACTAAAACCGATCTTGTTGAGGAAGAAATGATCACACTTGTGCGCGCCGAAGCGGAGGAACTGGCGAGCGGTTCGTTCCTCGAAGGCGCGCCGATATTGGCGGTAAGTGCGAAGTCGGGTGCGGGTTTGGATCAGTTGAAGTCCACTTTGCAGGAGTTGGGACGCCGAGTCCCCACCCGCCCAATGGATTCAGTCAGTCGACTTCCGGTTGATCGCGCTTTTACGATAAAGGGATTCGGCGCTGTCATCACCGGCACGCTGGTTACCGGAGAGATAGTAGAAGGGTCTGAACTTCAATTGCTTCCCTCGACAACGCGGGTGAGAGCGCGAGGATTGCAGGTTCACGGCACAACAGTAGCTCATGCTACGGCCGGGCAGAGAACCGCGATTAACCTCGGGGGTGTTGATGCATCGATGATCGATCGTGGGATGGTACTCGCGCCCGTTGCCAGACTGCGACCTACGCAGATCATCGATACATATGTAACCGTCCTTAAAAACGCCGCCCGAGCGTTACGTTCTCGCGCTCGAGTTCGTGTTCATATTCATGGAGCTGAAGTGCTGGCTCGTGTGCAAGTGTTAACGGTGGGAGCACAGTTGGCACCAGGTGAGTCCGGTTTTGTACAACTGCGACTGGAATCCGCCGTAGTGGCAGTTGCTGGGGAGCGTTTTATTATTCGTTCTTACTCGCCATCTCAAACTTCGGCAGGCGGTCTAATACTTGATCCGTTTGCCATCAAACACCGAAGCCGCGACTTGGCTGGAATACGTCAGCGGCTCGAAAAGTTAATGGGCGCCAGCGCCTCGGATCGAGTTTCTATATTTGTTGAGTCTTCCGGAGTCCAGGGTCAGCGTTTCGCTGACCTTGCTGCCCGCACCGGCTGGAACGACGAAACTCTCACGCAAGCTTTGACCTTGGCGAAGCATGGCGGCACGGTGGTCGAATGCGAAGGCGTTTTTGTCTCAACCCAAACGTTTCAACTTTTGAAACAAGCGGCAGTAGATGAAGTCAGTGAGCATCACAGAAAAGAACCGCTTGGTCGGGGCGCAGCTCGCGAGACACTTCGAGAGAGACGCTTCGCCCACACCCCGCCTGAAGTTTTTCGGGCAGTGCTTGGCGCCTTGGAACTCGAGGGCGAACTTATTTCTGACCGAGATGTAGTACGTGCACGGACCCACACCGTCGAACTTTCAAGCGATGACGCCGGATTGAAGGATCGATTAGCCAAAGTTTATGAGCAAGCTCACCTTGAACCCCCAACTGTGGACGAAGCAATGCAAGCGGCAGGCGTCAGCAGTGCTCAACGAAACCACGGCCGAAAAGTGTTTCAGCTTTTGATCGACGGACGCATCGTCGTGCGAGTCCAAGGTGAATTGTTTTTTCATCGAGACGCGCTCAATAGGTTGATCGCCAGACTCAAAGAGTTCGCAGACCAACACGAGCCTGATCGCACTATCGACGTGGCAAAGTTCAAGGAGTTAGCTGGCGTTTCCCGAAAATATGCTATTCCGCTGCTTGAATTCTTGGATCGCGAACGAATAACCCAGCGAGCTGGTGACCGCCGCGCAATTCTAAAATGAGAACTGCTGCTGAGTCGATTTGTTAGTAAATATCGCAAAATTTCAGGCTTCTGGACACAGAACACCAACGATCAAGGGCTTGCTTTCATCTGCGCGCAAGGGGTAACATGCGGGCCACAATAAGTATCGGCTTTTTCCTTAACCTTCATAACTATTGGGCGGAGGTTCAAGATGAACATTAAAGACGTACTGGCCGTGATCGTGGGCTTGGCAGCGGCCGCTGGTGCGATCTATTACTTCTATAAGTTCGTGACCTTTGTGGAAGCCGAGGGTGGACACAGTTATGGCTGGATTTCACTTGGTTTGGCAGCTGTAGCTTTTGTTTGCGGGCTGGTTTACTTCCTGGGTCACGTTAACAAGGAAGAGGAGATTCACATTACGCAGTAGGCTGGGGACCTTGCGTCACCATTTCCGCACGGAGCTGCCCCCATCTCCGAGTGTGGTGCCTAAGGCGTGCAGATTCTACTTCCACAGGACATTGACCTTTGACGCCGTTTGCGCACAAGTTGGCGGCTTATAACGTGCGCAAACGGCGCTTAGTTTGTTTTAGCCGATAATTTTCCGAGGAGACTTGCTGATGATCCTAATGATGACGACGCTAGCGCAGACAGAGACCACTTTTCGTGAGCCTGGCTACTTCGCGCCAGTGATGCTCGGGCTGCTGGTGCTCGGCGCGGTTGGTTGGCTGATCGCCGCCGTTCTGGGTTTTGCTCGTGCCCGCGCTTTTGGTCCATCAGCCAGATGGTTTTCGTTCGCTGCCGTCTGCCTGATATTGTTTCACCTTCAATTTATCGTTCTTGGTTTCAGCTTGCTGACCAAAGACAACACACTGATATTCGGGATCCTAACGTTCTTTAACGTATTCGTGTTGCTGGGCGCGGTTTGCGCAATTATGGGTTTCATTAGACTGACCAGCCCGCGCTAGAACGTTGGATTTTTAGTCCGCTGATGCCAAAGAGACTCTTGTTCGTAGCCGCGCTCGCAGTGACTGTGAGCGCGGCTTTTCTATTCTCGTGCTCCTCCCAACGCAAGGAAGCTTCGGCAACCAAAGGGTTCGTACAAACTCGCGGCAGTCGTTTTGTAATTGACGGACAGCCGTTTCGCTTCGTTGGAGCAAACGTCGCTGTTATGTACCGGGACGAGGACCGGGAACGCATGCCTGAAACGTTGCGGCAGGCTGCGCAAGCAGGGATACGTGTGGTCAGGGTTTGGGCCTTTGGAGAAGGAGGTCCTGGGGATGTGGGTCCGCTTGCTGATTTCGCCGATTGGCCCAGGACGCACCCGTTTCGATTTAAGCCTGATGAGTGGAACGAAGAAGCTTTTGTGCATCTTGACCGAGTGATTGCTGAAGCAGAGCGGAACAACATCCGCGTGCAGCTTTGCCTAACGAATTGGTGGCGTGACACTGGAGGTGTTGCCCAGTATCTGCGCTGGGCGGGCATCAACGATGCTGATGACACGCGATTCGCGTTTGGGATCAATCCTGAGCGCGCAATGCTGTTCTATACCAATGAAACCACACGACGGCTCTATCGCCAGCATTTAGAAAAGCTGGCCACTCGAAGGAATACAGTTACTGGAGTGCTGTATCGAGACGATCCCACAATTTTTGGTTGGGAACTAATGAACGAAGCACAAGCTGTAACCGGGCGCTGGGCCGAACGCCGAGCCTGGGTTGCTGAGATGAGCGCGTACCTGAAGTCGCTCGATGCAAAGCACATCATCGCGCCTGGCACTTGGGGGTATCGAACAGCGGCGGAGCGCAGAGAATGGTTGGCCGATCACCTTCTGCCTAATATTGATTACTGCGATGTACACAATTATCCCCGACCTGATGAAGACAGTTTTGTGGATTCGCCGGCAGCCTTGCGCGAGTTCATCGACAACAGAGCCGCGGCCGCGTTCTCAATCAATAAGCCACTGGTGTTTGGTGAGTTTGGGATGGGACCTGAGGGGTACAAGGATTTTTCTCAGGTTGAATGGTTCCGCGCCTTCCTCGAAGGTAATGTTCGGGCGGGCGCCGGTGGTGCGATGTTCTGGATTTTGACGCCGGACACTCAACGAGGTTATGGAGTCGTTTATGCGACGCCAAGGGATCAAGCTCTATTCGCAGAAATCAGTCGTGCAGCGAAAGCATTCGAATCATTGAAATCAGCCGACCCCCCGGCACGACTGATTGATCCCGGCCACCACCTGATACCACGTCAGTTTGTTTGGAGCCGACCAGATGGGGATACGGCAACCGTACCCCTGACCATAGTCCGAGAAGACCGATCGATCCTCTATCGCTTTAAACCGAATATGGCGGTTCAGGCCCGATTCGAAAAACTGGGAGGTGGGCCAGGGTATTTATGGGGTGGAGGCGCTGGGTTTTTCGAATACGTGGTTCCGGAGAGAGAAGACAGGAGGCGCGTTAGCCAGATAATTGTGAGGGCATACTTGCAACCTGTCTTGCCGACCGACGCGAAGCCGCAGGATATTAAAACTCGCGTAACTCTATTTGTGAACGGTTATGACTGCGGTTCGCGCCTGATCCCTATGAATCAATCAAACCCACCGTTGATTCAGGAGTGGAGTTTGGATGGCTTCCTTCTCCGGCTACAGGCGATGCGAGGTCTGCCGTTGAGAATTCGATTTGCAGTCACTTCCGACGCTGACTGGCTTTATGGAATCACTATTTCCAACTGGCCAGAAGGATATGACTCAAACGATGCTAAACCCATCGAAGTAGAAGTGCGGCGATAAAAGTTGTAGGGGCGGCACTCCGTGGCCGCCCCAACGCTGGAATAATTTTGTTCTTCAACTCCTTGACGATACGGCGTGGGGCGGAGTGCCGGCCCTACAATTCTTGCCTATTTGTTGATTGTTCCAGAGACGACGTCAAGCGCGGCCTGGTCCACTAAGTAAATATCCGTCGCCGGCACGCCTCCCAGAGCGACTTGGAATGCAGGAGCAGACTGTTGTCCTAACGCTCGAATGAGAGGGTCGTTACTAAAATAGCGTCGGCCTCGCGCGTCGACCAAAAAGTCACCATCGCCTAGTTGTTTGAGCGCGTCTTGATCGGAAAGCGAAATGCAAATGAGATCGGAGCGACCTGCGCGTTCTGCGTAATACGCCGCCAGACCCGGCGTTTCAGTTGCCACTTTCGCTCCATGTCTGGCTCTCTTACCAATCTCCGCCATCACGTCGCGCATACTCGAGTCATAAAATTCGTCATGAGGAAAGTATGAGCCTGCCTTGGCTACACCGCCGCCGATGACGTTGGTGTAGAGGCGGAAATATGGACTTGCGCTTGCTGATGCCAGGACTGAGCCGATCACCAGAGTGACAGCGAGGCCTGCTCTTAAGTAAGCACCGGCGCGTTCACTGGGAAGCAGAGCGGTAAATTGTTTGGCAATCCGACCGCCCACAAAGTGAACC
>DASSCG010000162.1:0-3963 GCA_035697925.1 Pyrinomonadaceae bacterium | reverse complement strand
CCTTTCTTTCTTCTGTCCTTTCTATATTCAAGGAGGGCGGCGCTTGGATTTGAGAGTGCAAAAAGTCCAGGACATTATGCGAGACAATTTCCAACGAAAACTGTCTCTCGGTGAAATCGCTAACTCTGTAAATCTTTCCGTTTGGTATCTGTGTCATCTTTTTAGAACCGAAACAGGTTTGTCCCCCATCGAGTTTTTGAGAATGCTCAGGATGGAACGGGCGCGACTAACGTTGGGATACATGATCCGAGTCACTTTGTGCGTGACTTTAAGAAGAGATACGGTGCGTATCCTACTCTTTATCGAACCTCTTACATGCGGACTGATCGAAACGGAACTTCGAATAGATTAAGTCAGCGCAGCAACTTTCGCTAAAAAATAGCAATAAAGCGCCATGAATATAACTGGATGTAAATGTGATCTTGTAGGAAAGTTTACATTCCGACAAGTTGAATCATTGCCCAGACAGTCAGAAAAATAGGTTTCCCAGACGATAGGCTGATCGTTTAGCGAAGGTCAATGCTTTCCAGACGGAGGCTTTTTGACCAACCTGCCCGATCACGTTTTCCCTCGCCGCATTCACGCATTACCGCTCCTTTCACGGGAGTCACTCAATTCTACAAGCCAACCTTGGCGTAAAGACTTTTTGCCAAGCAATTCAAAGGAGAGCCTATGGCCAACATTTCCAAGCGAAATCGGCGGCGAGAGAGAGAATTACGCAACGCTGCGAAAAACCGGCGCGAAATAATCGCAGCGCGCTTGAGCCGCCGAGACATGATTAAAGCGGGTTTGTTAACGAGCGCCGGATACCTGATCCACAAAAACGGCTTGAGTGCTCGGGCCCATTCCCTTCCAGACCATAACGACGGTTGCAGTGATCGAGATCGAGATCGAGATGGCGGTGGTTTTCCCCCGAGTCCCCCGACAACCCCATTTGTGGAGCCGATGCCAATTCCGCCCATCGCACAGCCGGTTGCAGCACTTAGCCCCGCACCGACAGTAGCTCCGAACACAGCAGCAGGCGAAGGTCGTACTCGGGATCACCAGGCTTTACTCCAATTACCGCCGCAGAAGTACTACGAGGTGCATCAGCGCGAAGCGTTGATAAGTGTGCACCCGGATTACCCATTGCAGAGACTCTGGACGTTCAATGGCACTGTGCCGGGTCAGACCTATGTTGCTCGCTACGGTGAACCGATTCTCGTGAGGAACTTCAACGACCTCCCGAATAACAATGGCGGTTTTGGACTCCAGTCCCTTTCAACGCACTTGCATAATGGTCACACGCCATCCGAAAGCGATGGCTTCCCCTGCGACTTCTTCGGTCAGGGCAAGTTCTACGACCAACACTATCCAAACGTCCTCGCCGGCTTCGCGTCGAGCCATCCACCCAATGGCGATATACGAGAATCGATGAGCACGCTTTGGTATCACGACCATCGCGTCGACTTCACCGCGCAGAATGTCTACAAAGGTCTTGCAGGTTTTTACCTGCTCTTCAATCAATTCGATACCGGTGATGAAACCACGGGCTTCCGTCTGCCGAGCTTCCCCGACTTCGACATTCCGATGATGTTCAATGATAAGAACTTCGACGAAGATGAGATTCTCGTCTTCGACCTCGCTAATCGCGACGGTATCCTGGGTGACAAGTTTCTTGTCAACGGAAAGATACAGCCTTTCTTTAATGTAAAGCGCCGGCGTTATCGATTCCGTTGGCTTAATGGTGGTCCGTCAAGGTTCTACCGGTTCTACCTTACGAAATCAAACTTGACCAACCACCCGTTCTGGGTAATCTCCAACGACGGCAACCTATTACGAAACCCAGTGCTAACAACTAACGGACTATTCATCGCCGTCGCCGAGCGCATGGATGTCATTGTCGACTTCTCATCCTTCGCGCCCGGCAGCATCGTTCACATCGAGACTCGTCTGCAACAGTGTGACGGTGCCGGACCCGGCAACACCATTCTTCCAGCCGGACAAGGCAATAAGGTGCTCGAGTTTCGGGTGGTTTCCGACACAGTAACGGACAACAGCGTCGATCCTGCAACGAACCCAACATTCTATGAAGTGCCGACGCGTGTAACGGAGCGAATCAAACGTTGCTTCCAGTTTGACCGTGAAGATGGACAGTGGGTAATCAACGATAAGATTTTTGATTGCAACGATGTTCGTTTCAGGGTCAAGCGCAACACCGCTGAGATTTGGAGGCTTGAGGGTGGCCGCAGTTGGTCGCACCCGATCCACATCCATTTCGAAGAGCATCAGGTCCTTAAACGCAATGGCAGCTTGCCTACCCTGATTGAAAGAGGCCGTAAAGACGTGATCAGACTCGGCGAGGATGATAATGTGGAGATTTACTTCCGCTTCCGTGATTTCGTCGGGCGGTATCCGATGCACTGCCACAACACGATTCACGAAGATCACGCGATGATGTTGCGCTTTGACATCGACGACGTGGGCAACAATAACGAGAGCAGTTGTGATAGCCACTAATGGCCACTGATCCAGGAAAGGAGAACAACAATGTCACAAGTAAGCAGACGAAAGATGCTCGCGGGCTTGGCAGTGGCTCCGGTCGGCGCAGTGATAGTCACGAAAGCCAATAGTCTGGATAAACTGTTGCCCAAGGCGACACGTTCATCCCGCGAAAAACTACAAATTCGGCACTTTCCCAACTTCGAGTTGACGACGCATGAGGGCAAGAAAGTGAAATTCTATGACGATCTGGTCAAGGACAAGATCGTCATAATCAACTTCATGTATGCGAACTGTGAGGGCAAGTGTCCTCCCATAACTCGGAATCTCAAGCGAGTGCAGAACTTATTAGGTAAGCGCGTGGGTCGAGACATTTTCATGTATTCGATCACGCTCAAGCCTGAAGAAGACACCCCTGAGAAGCTGAAGCATTACATGCAGATGCATAAACTGAAACCGGGTTGGACGTTTCTGACGGGACAGCCGAAAGAGATTGACACCCTTCGTCGGAAGCTGGGGTTCAAAGATGGCAAACCCGAGCTCGACAAAGATCTGACGAACCACATTGGCATGGTCCGGTACGGCAACGAAGCACGAGAATGGTGGGCCATGTGTCCCGGCAAAGCCAACCCGCCGTGGATCGTTGAATCCGTTCTCTGGATGGATCCGAAGAGCCAGGACGTTCAGAGTCAACACACGAAGACAAAGACTCGTAAGGTCAGTTAAGCTGAATGTTTATCAGGTACAGACAGGGGCGGCACAATGAGAAACAAAGAGAAATTAGTAAGACGTTTGCTGATCATAGTGTCGTCCCTGTTTGTGGTCTTTCTCACGCTCAACGGATCCCCCGTAACGCGCGGCGAGCGCCAGGGAATCCCTCAGTCCATCGACTTTGAAGTCGGACGCCGGCCGGAAGCGTTGCTGTTCGATGGCGGTCACATCTGGGTTGCGAACCAGCGGAGTGACAATCTGATGAAGTTACGCGCGAGTGATGGCCTGAATATGGGTACGTTTGAGACCGGCACGCGGCCTGTTGCGCTCACTTACGACGGCATTCACATTTGGGTCGCAAACAAGATGAGCAACAACGTGATGAAGTATCTCGCCAAAGATGGTTCGTTGGTCGCCACCATAGCAGTAGGCCAGCAACCCGAAGGCTTGGCGTTCGACGGCAAGGATGTTTGGGTAGCGAACGGCGGAGACAACAGCGTAACCAAGTTGCGTTTGAGTGACGGTGCGAGTTGCACTTACATGGTGGGCCAAAGGCCCATAGGTTTGGTTTATGACGGGGCTAATATTTGGGTAGTGAACAACAAGAGTGACACCCTTACCAAGTTACGTGCAACGGACGGCGTTAAGTTAGGAACGTTTCGAGTAGGAGACAGTCCGACGGGAATCGCATTCGACGGCTCGAATATTTGGGTAACCAATTTTTACGGCAACAGTGTCACGCAACTGCGAGCTTCGGATGGTCAGATTTTA
>DASSCG010000161.1:0-3119 GCA_035697925.1 Pyrinomonadaceae bacterium | reverse complement strand
CATTGATGGAGATTTGGATCTTGTCCAGGCGGCGCTGAAGACAGGTGCCTTAGGTTACGTGATTAAGCCGCGAATCGTATCTGATTTGAACACTGCGGTAAAAGAAGTCTTGGCTAACCGCGTGTATATTTCATCCCCCCCTTTGCGCAGTCGCACTAGTTACACGTGGATCCCGACGAAAGGGAGACAGTTCTCGTGACTGAATGCAAAATCATGATCGGAAATAAAAAGGTGTGAACCGCTACAACTCAGTTCCGCATTCTCGAAGAGGCCCAATCGGTTTATCAACTCTCAAGCTCTTCTGCTGATATCTGGGACCACCAAAAAGGTTAACGGTGCGCATGAAGGAAGCCGTTCACAGTTCGAACTCGGAAAGTTCCCACCAGCCGCGGGCTCAATTCCGGAGATTTGACTGCTACCAACCAGCGCGTAACTACAATCAAATAGCCCGGTCGTTAGTCTGCATGCTTCTCGTTCTGGTCTCCGTGATGACCGCCAACGGTCAGCCACAGAGCGACAGCACGGAGAAAAACGTTCTCGTGCTTTACGACGAGCAAATCGTGATGCCCGGTCTTGAGACATTGGACCAAAGCATCCGGGCAACACTCAGCTCCCACACCTCCGCCAAGGTGAACATTTACAACGAATGGATGGACCTCTCGCGCTTTGATGAAAGCGGATACCGTTTATTCCTGCGTGACTATTACAAACAGAAGTACAGCAGGAAAAAGCTTGACGTAGTAATTGCCGCTCTTGGACCATCACTCGATTTTGCATTGGCCCATATGGAAGAAATCGCTCCCGGAACGCCGATTGTCTTCTGCGGAGTTGACCGGAGTGAGATGCAGCAACTCAGCCTCCGTTCGAATGTAACCGGCGTCCTGGTGAAGCGCGACTTCAAAGGCACACTGGATGTCGCGCTAAAACTTCAGCCGGACACGCGTCAGGTGGTTTTCATCGCGGGCACGTCGACTTTCGACAAGGACCTGCTCGAGCAAGCCTCGCAAGATCTAAAGCCGTATGAGGATCGTCTCAAGTTTTCTTACTTAACCGACCTTCCCCTGAGTAGTATTCTGAATGAAATCTCGCAACTACCGTCCGACACAATCATTCTTTACTCAACCGTGTTCAGAGACGGCGCTGGCTCGACCTATGTTCCTCACGAGGTTATCTCTCGGGTTTCCCAGACCGCGAACGTCCCGGTTTATGGATTTGTCGACCAGTATTTGGGCCGAGGCATCGTCGGTGGCCATCTCTACAGCTTTGAGGCGCATGGAAGTAAAGCCGCGGAATTGGCGCTACGAATTCTGCGCGGCGAAAGGGCAGCGGACATTCCTATTGTAGAAGCTGCCGCAAGCGTCGACATGTTCGACGCTCGTCAACTGCGACGCTGGAAAATAAGCGAACAAAGTCTCCCGCCCGGAAGTGTCGTAAATTTCCGCGAGTTGACCCTCTGGCAGTTATACAAGTGGCGGATCCTCGGTACCCTCGCGCTGATTGCATTGCAATCGTTACTAATTGCATTCCTCCTTATTGAGAGGCGCCGGCGACAAATTGCAGCCGAGGCTCGTCGTCACTTGGCCACCATCGTCGAATCCTCAGACGATGCCATTCTCAGCAAGACTCTGGACGGTCGAATCCTTAGCTGGAATGCCGGCGCCGAACTCATGTACGGCTACTCTGCCAACGAAATGATAGGGCAGCCCGTTTCGAAGCTTGCGCCTGCTGACAAAAAAGGGGAAGTCTCCGATATCATCGAAAGGATCATAGGCGGTGAGCACGTTGACCATTTTGAGACGGAACGCGTTACCAAGGATGGGCGGCAAATTTACGTGTCTCTTACAATTTCCGCAGTCCAAGACGAGCACGGGAAGATCACCGGCGCGTCAACCATCGCGCGTGACATCACGAAACGTAAGGAATCCGAAGTCGCACTACGACAAGCCCTCGATAGTGTTAACGAGCTAAAAAACCAACTCGATGCAGAGAACATCTATCTGCAGTCAGAACTGCAACAGCAGCGATCCACTGAAATAGTTGGCGAGAGCGAAGCGATCAAGAACGTAATATTCAAAATCAATCAAGTTGCGCCTACCGATTCGACAGTTTTGATTATGGGTGAGACTGGAACGGGCAAAGAACTTGTCGCTCGCGCAATCCACAGCGGCAGCAGTCGAAGCGATCGCTCTCTGATAAAAGTGAATTGTGCTGCGTTGTCCCCGACTTTAATCGAGAGCGAGTTGTTTGGCCACGAGAAGGGTGCATTTACCGGGGCCGGCGCCCGCAGACTTGGTCGATTTGAGCTTGCAAATGGCAGCACACTTTTTCTAGACGAGATTGGTGAACTTCCGATGGAGTTGCAGGCTAAACTTCTGCGCGTGATTCAGGAAGGCGAGCTGGAACGAGTCGGCGCTGCCAAGACCATTAAAGTGGACGTTCGCATTATTGCGGCTACGAATAAGAATCTTAAACTCGAAGTAGACAAGGGCAACTTCCGGCAGGATCTCTGGTATCGATTGAATGTTTTCCCGATCACTGTACCACCACTGAATCAGCGAAAGGACGATATACCTTTGCTGGTCGATTACTTCGTCAACACCTCAGCTAAAAAGTTCGGCAAGGCAATCACCTCAGTCTCGGCGACCACCATGCGAAACCTGCAACTTCACTCCTGGCCTGGAAACATAAGAGAACTCGCGAATGTCATCGAACGCGCTGTTATCAATTCGTCGGGTAGTATTCTGAAAGGTGTGGGACTCTTTGAGCAACAAGAGGGGGAGCAAACAACATCCTCACCCACGACACTGGAAGAAATAGAGCGGGAGCACATAGTGCGTACGCTCGAAAGAACTGGTTGGAGAATCGAAGGCCCAAATGGCGCCGCAAAGCTCCTCGACATCAACGCCAGTACGCTCCGAACGAAAATGACAAAACTCCAAATACGACGGCCACGAGCGAGTGCCGTCTGAATCCCGCTGTTCGTTTTCTCACGTTCGAGGTGTTCACCCCGTCGATCCTGACCCCTGACAATAAAGCAGCAAGTTCCTCTGAAGTGAATGGCGAACCGTCGTGCTGGAACGTCACGCTTGACGACGTTTGGCGAACAGAGATGCTGGAAC
>DASSCG010000160.1:0-6142 GCA_035697925.1 Pyrinomonadaceae bacterium | reverse complement strand
CGAACTTTCGGTCTTTATGGCTCGTCTCAACGCGCTGCTACGAAGGCGCGCATGCTTTCAGAAGGACCACTCCGAAAAGGCTCGACCAGAAAATGAACCGACAACAAGTAAGGATGGTGTGGATACGGACGAAGGGGTATTTGCGGTTAATGGTAAAACAATCGACCTCAAGGCTCTGGAGTTGCGCACACCCCTTCAAACGGTTCGCTTAACGTTAATGGAGGTTCAGTTGCTTCGCTACCTGATTCGCCATGAGGGGAAGGTGGTTTCTCGCAAGGCGATTTTGGAAGATGTCTGGGGTGTACATGAAGATACCGACACGCGCGCAATCGACAATTTCATAGTCCGCTTGCGGAAGTATCTCGAGGACGAGCCCTCAAATCCTCGCCACCTTTTGACAGTAAGGGGCGTTGGCTATCGCTTAGTGTCCGATTCAGAGTAATACCTGGGAAACGGGAAGGCGAATCATTTTCCGGCTGTAACAATCGCAGCCCTCACGCCTAACAAATCCGAAAAATCCTTAGTGTAGATGGCGTCGACTCTTCGGATCCGCCCCACAGTCTCCACTAGCTCTTCGCTGGAGATGAAACCGTTTTCCGTTTGTGCGATGGCCCAGATGGGAATGTGGGAAGCCGTTCTTAGTAAGTCCTCAACAAATCCGAGATACTGTTGTTTACTCTGAACGGGAGCCCCGAGCTTTCCCGCTAACTGATGATTGAAGTCGTTCCAAAAATCGTCGCCGCCGCGCAGCCACTCTTCTCGCCAACCCGCCAGCGTTTCCCGGAGGGGCTCAGACTGCCAGACTGGAGGAGGCAACCGGAGAAATAACAAGTCGGTATGTTGGCGTTCGGCGACGAACATACGCACATCCTGATTCGAGCTGCGGTTGCGCAGCGAATTGTCGTACGGAAGTGGAAGCACTTTGTTCAGCTGAATGAAAACTTTCGACAATGACAACGGCTGGCGCAGGAGTCGGGTCTCTTTGTCAAAAGAGAGAGCGTAGTCGCCCACCATCATGCCCACAGTCAACGCTGTGGCCCGTTTGTATTCCGAATCCAGTCGCTCGGCATTGAAACGCACATTGTCCAGCCACCAGGCGTCACTCTCGTTAAACCATTTTGACAGAGCTGGATTGTCCATCTTGTCGCGTGGCACATAGGCGTCCTGAAGAACAATCGACAAATCACTTTCAGTTAAGCGTTCCGCATAGTTCTCTATGAGGGCGGTGGCTTTGGTAAACGACCAGATCATCGGATCGTTTGCCGCGACTCGAACCTTCCATCGCTTCAAATGGACTGATAGGTGCGGCTCGCCAGTGAAGGGAAGTGCTGCGGAGCTGAACTTCAGCCGGCGCAAGACTCCAAGTTCAAATGCTAACCAGCCGCTGGAAAATGTATACGTCATAAAGTTTGGTAAACTCTAGCCCACTAGCCCAAATAACGCAGCGCGTTACTGGGCGGCCGTGGCCTTGGCATTCTCGGCGAAAGATTCCAACTCCTGCCGCTGGTCCAAGGTCAAGAACAAGCTTACTAGCCTGGGATCAAACTCAATTCCGGCCCACTGAATTAAACGTTCACGCGCTTCGGTCACTGTCAGGGCTGCACGGAACGGGCGCGCATCTGTCAACGATGCATAAGAGTCAGCCAGCCGGAGGATTCGCGCGGCGAGAGGAATCTCTTCACCACTTAGAGCATCTGGGTATCCGAACCCATTCCACCATTCGTGGTGCCAGCGAATCAGCAATTGAGCCGCACGACTTGCGCCAGCCCGAGATGCCTCTTGCTCGCCAATGACCGGATGCCTGGTTAAATCGATTCGTTCCTCTTCGGTAAGTACCTCGGGTCGTGAAATGTATTCGCGTTCCATCGCGGTCTCGCCCAAGTCGTGCAACAAGGCAGCGACACGCAAAGCCTTGCGGTCTTCTGTGCCAATGTGAAGAAGTTTCGCAACCTCGTCCGCAATCGTTGCAATACGAACGGCGTGAGAGTTGGCGTATCGCTCGAACTGATCGCTGGCCGCAGCTAAGCGCAAGAATGCTTCGCTGGCAACTGAGTCATCAAGGGTGGAAATAGCAGACATATGATCAAAACTCCCCACGTTCCCATTCGACCGCCGGCTCAGCTGGTTGCACGATTTTCCTTAATCTTATCCATTAGTTTTCGGACTTCAGGGTTATTTGGTTCGATAGACTTTGCCCGTTCCAGTTCTCCTTCGGCTCGTTTCATGAAGCCAAGCTCGAAAAACAACTCAGCCAGCATCACGCGATAGGAAGCATTGTTAGGATCCAGCTTGATTGCAGCGTTAAGCTCCGTCTCTGCGAGGCGCTTCGTATTAAGGCCCATGGCCAGCGCCTTTCCGTAGTAAGCACGATATCGCGCTTCATCAGGCATGGCGCGTGCGGCGGCGGCTAGTTTGGTCACGGCCAGTTTATCCTGACTCTGCTGGAGCGCTGCATATCCTTCCTTAAAATTGTTTTCAGCCCGCTCTAACTCAGCACCTGCTGACGGCGCCGTCCCCGAGTCCGGAGACGCTGATAAATCTGCCTTTGTGGGTGCCTTCTTCGGGGCTGATTGAGCGAACTTCCGAGACTTCTCAAGTGCCGCAAGTTTGTAGTCGTAACCTGAACGCCGGCTTGGATCCATTAGAGTCTCGTACGCTTGCGTGATTCTGGCAAATGCTGACTCGATGCGGGCGTGCAGCGTAGTTGAAATTTGGAGATGAAACTTATCTGGATGATAAAGCCTGGCAAGCGAGTAGTAGCTGTTTTTTATACGTTCTGCCGGCGCCGTTGAAATCACGTTTAGCACTTCATAATGATTAGTGGCGTCATCGAGCCTTGCCAGAAAAGCCTCTAGATCGGCCTGTTTGGTTTCTTCGGAAGCTTCCACCTCGCTCGCGAGGGGTTCTACGGTTACCGGTTTGGTTGATGTACGAACGGCAGCAACTGGTCGTGCCATAAGCATGTTGGGATTGTGCTGTCGGTTTAAGAAACCTCCAAGAACCAAACCGTATAGAGTTCTCATGGCTTCAAGCTCAGCTAGTCCGCTCAATGCCAGTAAGTCACTCAACTTGAGGGGAGCGTCAACCCGAGAAATCATGAAACCCTCGGCTGGCGAAAGCGAGTTGAAGTCTGGTAGCTCGGTCGCAGGAGAAATCAGTTCCTCGTCCTGAGGAAAGCGTGAAGCGATTAATTCTAATTGCATCCTTCTAGCGGCTTCCATTAAGAGGTTCTGGATATCAACGTCGACCCGTATCTCATCGCCCAGCAGACTATGATTATCGAATTCCCAGGTGCCCTCCTGCCAAAGCAATGCCACGCGGAGAATGTCTGCAACTTGCCGGGCAAAGACGTATTCTATCCTCGGACGATCGATAACATTTCGGTTGACGAGATATTCCGCCAGCGATACATCCGAACGTTCCCCAGCTCCAATCAGCTCGTGTTCGGAGACAAGGCCCTGCTTCTTGAGATACTCCCCAAGACGCAACTCCCGAAGGTTACATGCCGCGTAAATGATCTCACCATTTTCCGAATAGATGGCTACCTTAACGTTGGCATGATAAAGCCTCAATGTGCCTGAGAGCTTTTTGAGAGAGATCTCATGCACTAAGTCAGCGAGTGGTCGATCGCTTAGTTGGCCCTTCATCGGTGACGCGAGAGTGTCTAGGATTAACTCCTAGGGGTGCGTGGGAGCATGTCGCGAAAGCATCATAGCTCAGGAATTGGTGAAAAACGAAGATAGAACCAGTTTGAGAGAGTAAAGCTTTGACACATGTCTCACGCCGCTTTATATTGAAATCTCCAATCAACTTAAATACATCTGGCGCCGATGTCGTTAGTCCAGAGGATAACGATGCGTGGTAATTTATGGGTGAAACACTCCGTAACGACCAAGTTCAATCTGAGACTATAAAAAGCAATGACGTTGAGACTGAAGGCGACTTCCCAGACGATTCGGATCACAGAGTCGAGCACCTGATTGAACAACTAAAGTTGAGAAGTGCCGAACTCGAGGAGGCCAATCGTCAGCTGCGACGCGTGTCACACTACCGATCCCTCTTTCTCGCCCGCATGTCGCATGAACTACGAACACCCCTTACTTCGATCCTCGGTTTCAGCGAAATCTTGCTGGAACAGGAAGAGCTAACCGCCACTCAAATCCGTTTTTGCAAGAAGATCCAGGATTCAGGATTGCAGCTGCAAACTAGTTTGAATCAACTAGTAGACCTGTCACGTTTGGAAGGTGAACAACCAGAAATTTTTCTACAGGAATTTTCCTTGCGCGAAGTTCTGCGCGAATCTTGTGCGGCTCTGGGCCGACCGGCCCAAGTGAATCAGGTGAAGTTAGCGTATGACCTCGCACCTGAGGTTTCGACTGTTGTATCAGACCAGGGAAAGTTGCGTCAGATTCTATACAATTTTCTCGGTTGGGCCGTGAGCCGCAGCCCCGGCAAACCAGTTAAGGTGTACGCAGATTTGATTGATGGAATGATACGTATTCGAATCGACGACGGCGGTGAACACCTGCCGGAACTATCGCGAGTGTTTGATCCTGAAGGACCATTGGGTGGACGAGAGGCTACAGTTAACGAGTTGGGGATAATTATTAGTCGCCGTCTGATTGATCTAATCAGTGGCAACGTTATCCTTGAAAATCGTGACCGGGGAGGTTTACGAACGTTAATTGAGTTTCCGGTGCGTCCACTGAAGGGATAGCAGAAGTGCATGGAAGAAATCGACATTCGCGAATGCTCGACGATTGATGAGTTTGATCAATGCGTAAGATTGCAACGTGAAGTTTTCGGACTCCCCGACCTTGAGATTTCGCCCCGGCGTCACTTGATCGTTTCACGCCAGGCTGGTGGGTGGACGCTGGCAGCTTTTTCGAATCGATTGCCACAACTCATTGTTGGCTTTGTGCATCATTTGGTGGCCATTCGAGACGGGAACGAGATAATTGGCTACTCTCATATGATGGCCGTGCATAGGGAGTATCAGAATCTGGGACTCGGTGCCAGACTGAAGTGGGCACAAAGGGAACGAGCACTATCCGAAGGCCGGAGTTTTATTAAGTGGACTTGGGAGCCGATGCAGGCGCGGAATGCGCATTTTAATTTAAACCGTCTTGGCGTCGTGGTTCGCGAATATGGCGAGAATTTTTACGGCACGGATTACTCGACCAGTCCAGATCAGCAGACTCCCACGGGCACAGGATTGCCGAGTGATCGTCTCTTCGCAGCTTGGGAGCTTTCTTCGTCACGAGTGCGAGAATTGGCGGGCGGCGGAGAGGCGGGTCCTCCACCTGATTCGGTTGGCGCAATTGAAATTCCCGGCGACTGGTCCAGTCTGGTCAAGCAAGATGTGAAACTGGCGAAAGAGGAACTTTTCAGGGTGCGCCGAGAATTTGCGCAGGCTTTTTCCGCAGGTCTTGTTTGTGCCGGGTTTGAACGTTCAGCTGCTCGGCCGCGGTATCTCCTCTACGATTCAGATTTAGTTTAGAAGTAACAACATGACCTTCGCTCGCTTTGATCGTTACGTTGACCGTCATGCCCGTAGTTTTACGGAGCGTTTGCAAGCACTCTGTCGAATGCCTTCAGTCGCGGCGCGTGGTACCGGTATGCGCGCAATGGCCGAAGCCGTCGAGCAGATGATGCAGCGAGTGGGGATGGGCACGCGTGCTTTCAAGATGGGCACCGGGTATCCCATCATTTACGGCGAGTGTGGTGGCGGCCCGGACACTTTTCTGGTCTACGGACACTACGACGTACAACCAGTCGGCCATCTTACTGATTGGACGGTTGGTCCTTTTGCCGCAACCATCGTTGATGGAAAACTGTTTGCGCGTGGCGCAGCGAACAGCAAGGGAGACTTGGTAGCACGGTTGGCGGCAGTTGAGGCGTATCAGAAAACTGTGGGCAAGTTGCCGATATCGCTCCGGTTTATAGTCGAAGGTGAGGACGGATTAGGCAGTCAAAGCCTTTACCGATTTACCACCCAACATCCGGAGTTGCTGGCGGCCCGCGGTTGTCTTTGGGATGAAGGGTATCGCGATACAAAGGAACGACCAGTGATAAGTTTAGGATTCAAAGGAATCACTTTTTTGGAACTGCGTGCGCACGGGGCCCGCACTGACCTTCACTC
>DASSCG010000159.1:0-2123 GCA_035697925.1 Pyrinomonadaceae bacterium | reverse complement strand
GCGTGAATGTAATTGCGAATCGAAACCTTGCTGTTCCGGCTTGGTCCTGATTAGTGGCACCGCTGCTTGGGGCTTGCGTCTGAGCCTGAGTAATCTGGATGCTCAAGACAAACGCGAACAAGAAGGTGCTTGTGATATATGCCATTGCTTTTCTCATAACCACATCTCTCCTCATTTACTTAAGCTTGTTTCTACAGTCAGGTTACTTCGTACTTTGTCTCCCGCGCTTCTTGGTCCATGGCCCAGCGGTCGTATTTATAAGTCGTGAGGGCAGGTGCTGTCGCCACCCGATTGGATAGTTAATTTCATTGGTGTTTCGACGGCGCAAGGTATACGAAGCCACCTTGATTTGGTGGCCTTGCATGACTCTGCGTAGTTTGGTTTCGATTAGCGAATTGGTGAGGGCCATCCAAATGGATAGTTAGAAAAGAATCTGAAGTTGAGGTTATTGGGAATTTAGCGGAACTCTTTTTGAAGTGAAACAAAGATGCGGCGTGTGCTTGAAGGCACACGCCGCGAAAGTACGTACTTCAGTTGACGGGTTCAAGGCTTACATACCGGAGTCGACAGTTGGGGGAGATTCGCTTTTGACCGTCAATAATGCATCTGCAAAGCCCTCCTTAATAGTCGGGCTACTGCCAGGCGTCGATTAGACCAATCGATCGCGCATGGCTTTGACGACGGCTTCAGATTTGGAGTGAACCTGGAGTTTATCGAAGATGTGGCTGACGTGAAATTTGATGGTGTTGTAGCTAACCCCGAGCTTTTCAGCCGCAGTTTGGTAGTTGTAGCCTTCGGTGAGCAGTTTTAAGACACGCGTTTCATGCGGGGTCAGTTCGTAGTCTTCACGCTCAGGATTATGAAATTCCCGGAAGAACTTGATGACGCGCGATGCGACTTCAGGCGATACAGGTCCCCCTCCGTTCATCGCCTCGCGAATACTTTCCATTAATTTGGCCGGCGGTGTGCGCTTTAGCAGGTAGCCACTCGCTCCCGCACAGAGCGCGTCAAAGATGCGATCATCGTCGTCGTAAACAGTCAACATGAGAATTTGCATCTGCGGGAAACGTTCCTTGATGATGCGGATTCCCTCGATGCCGCTCATTCCTGGCAAACCGATGTCGCTCAACAACACGTCGGGAATGTTGTCCGGCATGCGTGCCAACGCTTCTTCCATCGATCGATAACTCCCCGTGCAGTGAAATCCCTCGGTAAAGTTGATCAACGTTGCCAGGCCCTCGCGGATGTCCTTTATGTCCTCAACGACAGCGGTTTTTATTACGGGTTGACTAGTTTCCATGGCGTGTAGGCTCAATTTAGACCACCGCGGCTTCGCCTGTCACCACCCATTTGGGTAGCAGTCTCGTGGGCGTGACGAGTAGCGGGATCCAGGGGCAGTTGAAAAGTGATCGTAGTGCCGGCGCCAGGGCTTGAGATGATGTCGACTCTGCCACTCATTTCCGCCGCCCTTTTCTTGATGCTCACAATGCCGTGGCCGCCTTTGCCTGACGACAAAAGACCCTTGGGAACGTCGTCCACCGCAAACCCTCTACCATTATCTTTTACCTTCAACGTCAGATGATTCTGTGAGAAATCAAATTGTATGGTCACTTCGGTTGCTTTTGCATGTTTAATGATATTGGTGAGGCTCTCCTTAAAAATAAGAAACACTTCGCGCCTCGCATTAGCGCCGAGCGGAAGTTCAGGCTCATAACTCGGGACATTGAAAGCCAGGCTGATTCCCTTTGGGATTAGCAAATCGCTTGCGAATCGTCGCATTCGTTGAACCAGATCCTGCAAGTGGTCCTTCTCGGGATTGATCGCCCAAACGATGTCACTCATGGTTTCCACTAATTCGTTTGAAACGTTCACTATCGAGCTTAACGGCTCAATTGTTGGTCCGCCGTTTCCCTGCTTGCTCTGCTGGCGGGCGACCTCGCTCAGGATCGCAATCTGCGTTAGAGAAGCGCCGATGTCGTCGTGTAAGTCAGTGGCGATGCGTGTGCGTACCCGTGCAAGTTCACTAAGGCGCTCCTCTCGCGCTCTGCCCAGGTCCTCTTCAGCGCGCTTCGCTTCCGCCAGGGCCGCGTTGACCTCACGCAGTCTCGCCAGACGATACCGAT
>DASSCG010000158.1:0-3189 GCA_035697925.1 Pyrinomonadaceae bacterium | reverse complement strand
GGCATCAAGCGGCAAAGCGGGCCACACCTCGTCTTTTGAAGTGTAAATAGCGGAGGCTGAATTCATGTGCTTCTCCTTCATTTGCTTTGTACGCTAAGTTTAGCCCTACGCGGTCCAAGGAAACAATGCGTCCGCGTTTCGGCTTCGCCGCCGGATGTGAGGAAGCGGCTATGCCCTTCCGTCAAGCCTTCATACTTAAATCAGTGGGGCTCCGCCCCGGAACCAGGGCACAGCCCCACTCATAAGGGGGCGTGAACGGAAGGGCATAGCCACTTCCTCACATCCGGCGGCAAAGCCGTTAAACCGCGGCCTGACCTCATCCTCAACTCCGGCGCAAACAAAGACAAAGGCGTTGTTCGTCTCGTCAAATTTCCTTTATGAGATTGCCCAGTTGTCTCAAACCGAACTCTATTCCAAATACTTTTCCATGCGAAATGCGGGAAGTGTTTGATCGCCGGGCAGGGGTATGTTGAATGGCTCTGTGATTGAATAACCATGTGCCGAGTAAAGCGGCTCGCCTGGCAGAGTGGCAATTAGCTCAACCTTCGTGAACCCCGACCTGCTTGCGGCCTCCTCGCATGCCTGGAGAATTTGTCTGCCGATGCCTTTTCGCGCCCACTTAGGATGCACATAGAAAGCTCGCACCCGAGCAGCGTCCGTTGCTGGATCGAGCAATTCATCAATGCGAGCTGACCGTTCCTGGTCTCCACCGAATAGAGTTTTCCGTTTGCTCCATCCGCCACAACCAACTATTTGATCCTCGGTTTGCGCTACGAAATAAGTTGCATCGTGTATCAACTGGCGGTCGACACCAAATACATGCGTGAGAGCACTGTCAATTTCCTTAGTTGTGTAGTAGGGCAAACTGAGTTCTCGAACGGATGCTGCGATGAGGTCCTGAAGGACCGGAACGTCTTCCATAGCCGCCAGCCGAATAGTTATAGCCATGCTTAGCTTGTTGCACTCGGCTTCGATTCATCTCGATCGATGGCGCGACCAATGATGTAGGTCAACGTACGGCCGGCTCGGCCTTTTAACCGCTTGGCCCAGGACGTGTGCACTTGATTCCATTCGGATTGAGGCAACACGCCTTTTTCAACAATCTCAAAGCCGGCCCTTTCGTATCGAGGCGCCAGAAACGAGTCTATGTGGTCAAGGGACAGCGAAAAAATTTCAAGTCGCTTCAACTCAGCGGCGTCTCTCGCGGGATCAAAGCCGATGACTATTTCCAGCAGAGCACCAGACGAACAGATGCGACGCAAGTTTCGTAAAATCGTCTCATTACCGGTTGCCACAGCACCCAGAAGACTTCCCCACGGGAAATGGACATGCACTTCGTCGGCAACGCCAGCTAGCTCCGCCGGCAAGTCTTCCACCGCAGACTGTAGGAAAAGCACATTAGGCAACCCACCCTTAGCCGGTTTTCGGTAAATCTTCTCCGAGATCTTCTCCAACGGTCGGGCATTCGCATCGATCCCGATGTAGAACTTGTTCGGGTTCTGGCGCGCACACTCGAATACAAAGAGACCGTCTCCAGTCCCTATGTCGATCACTATTCCCTCGCCGGTAGGTAGCAATGAGTTTTTCGAAGTCTCTGCTATCCAGTTATCAAGAGGTTCTACCACGGATTCTTTTCAGCATGCGGCATCCTTTCTAAACTGCAGTGATGTTCTTAGTACCGCTGGGACGCAATGTTTATAGATCGGTACTAAAGAAATTTCAAAGCTCCACAACCGGTAACATTGCATCCTAGTAATCTCTTCTCAGATGCAGTAACCACCTGTCAGGCGTCACATAAACCTTCCTTCAAGCTAAGAGAGATCTGTCAGATGCCCGTCTAAACATCAAACAGGTAGGCCCACCGAGTCCGTTAGCTCTTTGGGAATGATGATTGCCAGACAGTCGCCGCCAGTGGAAATAAGATTTGAAGGAGTCTCTAATTGTGTTGAAAAGAATGCTTGCAATAGTGCTAACCGGAATCCTGATGACAATAGCTGCCACGCCAAGTCCGGTTAATGCGCAATCAGCCCCAAATTATGTCAGGGACGAAGGCCCAGAAGATCCACGCGCCGCGAAAGTGCGCATGGATGTATTAAAGATGGGTGTCGGTGAAAAAGCCCGGGTTGACGTGAAGCTGCGCGACTCGAGCAAACTAAAAGGCTACATCGGAGACGCAAGTGAGGATTCATTTACTGTCGTGAACTCGAATAATGGATTCAACCAGAGGATGGCGTACGCGAACGTCGACAAAGTTAAAAAATCGGGAAATGGTTTTTCGACCCGGTCCTGGATTATTCTCGGCGCCGCCGTTGCCGGAGCAGTGGCGACCTGGATCATCGTCAAGCCAGCGGTCTGCGATGGCGGCGCCCAGACTCGCGGACCCTGCTAAGAAACCTTTGATTACTACTTGTGACGCCGGCTGCCCGGCCGGCGTCCTCCTTTTGTTCTCATCATTGCGATCGCGTTTGCGCGAAAATCCATGACAGGAAATCAGGTTCCTTAAAGGCTTGCACCCAGGAATCATGGCCCACACCTTTGTATTCACTATATCTGGGTTGACCGCCCGCTTTCTTAATTGCCTCGATCATCCGCCGCGATTCTGAGACGCTTACCATCTGGTCCTCGTCACCGTGAAAGGCCCAGATCGGAATCTTTGCCATCAACGATGCTTTAGACACTTCACCTCCACCGCAGATGGGTACAGCTGCAGCGAAAGTCGTAGGGCTTCGCGTAATAATATCCCAGGTCCCGTAGCCGCCCAGCGACATCCCCATGACATAGATTCGTCCACTGTCAACCGGGTATTCTCCTCTGACTTTCTCAAGGATCTCGAGCACCAATTTCATTTCTGTCGTTGGGTGGTCCGACTCAGAGTCGCCCCAAAACCTGTTCCTTGGGCATTGAGGAGCGAGGATGAAGGAAGGGTAGCGAACTTGATTATCGGCTCTAGCCAGGAAGCCAATGCCGTGTTCATTGCCGTGAGCGAGCAGCAACTTGAGATCCTTGCCTCGGCTGCCACCCCCATGCAACCAAAGCACGAGCGGGTAAGATTTGGATTTATCTGAGCCTTCAGGCACGAAGAGAAGGTAAGGCATAGTCTCACCACTCGCGTTTGTATGCGACTTCTCGACGAAGCCCTGCTCTGACTTTGGTGACTGTGCAGATGTCGGGATGGCGGGCTGTCGAGTA
>DASSCG010000157.1:0-2264 GCA_035697925.1 Pyrinomonadaceae bacterium | reverse complement strand
AGTGACCTTTTCCCGTTTTCGCGTGCGACCAGGCGATGATGCCAGTTGTCTCAATCTTTATCAGCCGCGCAATCCGAGAATTATCGCTCCTATGACTGAGTTCATCGAGGCCAATCGGTTCGTGTTCGCCAACTCGATCGCCTCTACCGAAGAAGAAAAAGCAAACCCTTGGAGGCTGCTGAATCGTGAGTTTTCAGACGGCGCGATCCCTGTTATTGGCGACGCTAACTCAATGACGTATGTCATGCATTTGAAGCTCGGCGAGGACTTTGTCCTTAACCGAGAAGTCGGACCCATTCGCTTGCGCCTGGTTGGAACACTGTCGGACAGTGTCTTCCAAAGCGAACTACTAATGGGTGATAAGAACTTCCTGCGTCTTTTCCCAGAGCAGGAAGGATTTCGGTTTTTTCTCATCGACACGGCCGGTGACGATTCAACGTCAGTCGCCACAGCTCTGGAAGAACGTCTCGGGGACTTCGGATTTGATGTAGTATCCAGCAATGAACGCCTCGCCAGTTTCCATCGCGTCGAAAACACTTATCTTTCGACCTTCCAGATGTTAGGTGGCATGGGCCTGCTTTTGGGAACACTGGGATTGGCGGCTGTGCTGTTACGCAATGTGTTGGAGCGACGCCGGGAACTGGCATTGCTGCGTGCCGTGGGTTACAACCCTTCTCACTTCATGCTGATGATAATTTCCGAAAACGTATTCCTGCTTTTCTCTGGATTGGTAACAGGAACCCTCTGCGCGTTGTTGGCCATCGCGCCCGTTTTCTTTGAACGGGGGGGTAGATTGCCGAATATTTCGCTGGGCTTGTTGTTACTCGCGGTATTAATATCGGGTCTCGTCGCATCACTTCTGGCCACCTGGGCTGCGCTGCGTTCCCCGTTGCTGCCGGCACTGCGAGCGGAGTAACTATTCCGACTATAGCGAAAGCAGGAGTAGCTGTTCACGCAAAGGCGCAAAGGAGGCAAAGACGCAAAGATGCACACTGAAAACGTGATCATTCGATTTACTCGATTCGTTAACCTAATTTGTTTGAGTTCTAAGCCGCTTTGCGTCTTTGCCCCTTTGCGTCTTTGCGTGAAAAACGTGATCGACTGACACTTGGCCCGTCCGATTAAACTTCGAGAGAGGGAACAGAATGAGAAAACAAATTCTTGGCTTCACCCTTATCCTGGTTTCAATCACAGGAGTCTACGCTGAGAACTGGCCGCAGTGGCGTGGGCCAAATCTCAACGGCGTCAGCAATGAAAAGAACCTTCCGACTAAGTGGACGACGGAGGAGAACATTACCTGGAAACTCACAATGCCTGGTTGGAGTGGCTCGACCCCTGTCATCTGGCGGGATCGAGTCTTTATGAATGTCGCTGAAGGCGATGATCTCTACCTCTGGAGCGTTGACCGGACCAAGGGAACGATGGTTTGGAAGAAGCTGCTGGGTAGCGGCAATGTGAAGATGCGGAAACAAAACATGTCATCGCCTTCGCCGGTAACTGATGGGAAGAGTGTGTATGTCATGACTGGCACCGGGATTTTGAAAGGCTTTGACTTTGCCGGCAAAGAATTGTGGGTCAGAGATATTCAGAAAGACTACGGCGAGTTCGGCCTCAATTGGGGTTATGCCTCATCTCCTTTGTTGTTTGACGATTCCCTGTACATTCAGGTTTTGCACGGTATGAAAACTGACGCTCCGTCCTACATTCTTCGGATTGACAGAAGAACCGGAAAAACGATTTGGAAAGTCGAGCGCCCCACCGATGCGATCAAGGAATCACCAGACTCTTATTCGACGCCAGGTTTACTGAGATACGGCAAGATTGTTGAGCTTGTGATCACGGGTGGTGATTGCGTTACCGGTCATGAGTTAGCTACCGGCAAGGAACTCTGGCGCGCTAACGGCCTGAATCCTGACAACAATCCCTTTTATCGAATTGTTGCTTCGCCGGTGATATTCAATGACATGATTTATGCACCCACTCGCGTCAAACCCCTGGTCGCTTTGCGCGCGGGTGGTCGCGGTGATATCACAACCTCGCATCGCATTTGGTCGACTCCGAATGGTCCAGACGTGCCTACTCCAGTCACCGACGGAAAATATTTTTATATTGTTAACGACAAGGGGATCGTGTGGTGCCTCGATGCCAAGACCGGCGCAGAGATCTACGGGCAACAAAGACTTAAGCCCGGAACCTACAGCGCGTCGCCGGTACTTGCGGACGGAAAGATTTACGTAACGAACGAAGAAGGGCTAACCTCGGTA
>DASSCG010000156.1:0-3487 GCA_035697925.1 Pyrinomonadaceae bacterium | reverse complement strand
GTGTCCTCTGGTTGATCGCACTACTCCTCTGGGTGCTGATCATGTACACGTTCTTCACTGCCGTGACCGTCCGCGATGATAAACCCCCATTGGAAACCGGCATAAGTGGAACTTGGTTGCTTGCGACTGTGGCGACGCAATCAATCTCCGTCCTCGGAACGCTGCTGGTAGATTATTTTCCAACCTATCGTGACTCGTTGCTTTTCTTTACGCTTTGCATGTTCCTGCTGGGCTGCATGCTGTACTTAATGCTCATCACGCTGATTTTCTATCGCTTTACTTTTGTGAAGCTAACGACTGTTACGTTGACTCCTCCTTATTGGATCAACATGGGCGCTGTGGCAATTACGACGCTTGCTGGGGCGAGATTAATTATCGCCGCTCCCGTGTGGACCTTTCTTGGAGACATTTTGCCCTTCCTAAAAGGTTTCACGTTGTTCTTTTGGGCGGCGGGCACATGGTGGATTCCGCTGTTGTTCATACTCGGCCTTTGGCGGCACGTGCGAAAGCATTTTCCACTTCTCTATGATCCCTTGTATTGGGGAATGGTGTTTCCGCTGGGGATGTATACTGTCTGCACTTTTCAACTCTCTAAAGCAATCGGTTTTGAGCCGTTGTTAATCATCCCGCGCTTCTTCATCTTTATCGCCCTCGCGGCATGGCTGGCGGTTTTCATCGGGCTTGTTCATAGTTTTTTGAAGACGAAACCCCTACCAGCAACACCTGCAATGAACAATCTCGAATAGTCTGAATCGAGCGGGGCCTTGGATTGAATGTTAACTGAGTAACTGGTAGCTTAGGCCATCCTTTTGATCATGATTAAAGGCTCGCGGATTCGATAAGGGGAGTCCCAACGGATTAGCCCTGATACCTATTTGGGAGGGTAAAAAAATGGGAGTGAAATGGAATAAGGATGCCGATTCGGCACTAGCTGAAGCCAAAGCTAAGAAGAAATCTGTTCTGGTTGATTTCAGCGCCGCCCCTGCTTGAGGCGCCTGCGTTCGGCTGGAAGCCGAATCGTACGCTGACGAGGAAACTTCTACCTTCATCAATGAGAATTTTGTGCCCATCGCGGCACACATCAAAGAACGCCCCGCCTACTTCCACCGCTTTGATTCGGTATGGACCCCGACAGTGCTTATTCTGGATTCAGAAGGCGTGGAAAGAGCGCGCATTGAAGGATATTTGCCGAAAGAGGAATTCCGAGCTCAGCTGGAGGCAGGATTGGCGCGAGTTGCCTTCATGCACAAACAATGGGCCGATGCCGAGAGCAGATATGCAAAAGTGCTTGAGCGGTACCCGAAGTCGAAGGTGGCTCCGGAAGCACTTTATTGGAAAGGCGTAAGCCGCTACAAGGCGACCAACGACCACACGATCTTGGGCCAACTACCCGAGCAATTCAAAGAAAAATACCCGGATAGTGTTTGGGCACTCAAGACGACGGCTTGGACTCACTAGTAATAATGTGGTGTCTTTACGACAAAGCAGTGTTTCGTCACGTTAATACGTTGGGAGATGTCAAATTTAACCAGCGCCAAAGGCGCGGCATAAGGTAGCCAGGGGCAAGCGGCTTTGCGCGCTGCCCCTGGGAACAATTGTAGATAGAGATCTGCGCCCTGAAGGGGCGCGCTGAGCGGCTGCATTCCCGCCCGGGAATTCGACCCTTTCAGGGTCTTGGACCGAGACTTTCGCTTTCCGGGGGCGTTGCCCCCGGCTACTAACTGCGTCTCTTTCAGAGACGAGATCGAATTGGTTCGAAACTTTTCCCGACAGCCTTTGAAAGGTCGGGCGAATCTTACTGACGCCACACGTTCAAAGCACTCATTCCCAATCCCATCAACGGAACGACAATGCGCCGTCTCAAAGCAACTGGTCCTATCGTTGAATAGTTGGGTTTTATTTGTTACCTTGCAGAAAAATCAGCGCTGAAAGTTAAGCCAGGCCGGACGGAATTAGACAGGCGCATCTGGCTCGCCTCTTTTGTGAGCCGCCTCGGCATCTGCGTCAATTTTCGCGTGTGCCATCTGAGCAAGGGTTAAATGATGGATGGGAGAGACAATTCGCGCGGGCGGAACCTTTTGAACAGTCTGACATTAGGTATCCGGTTGATAAAAATCGTTAGGGTTTGAATCAGGGATAAGACCTTTAAGAGTGTCTTATCCTTTTTCATTTCCAATTGCTGATCAATAGGCGTGCATAACGGTCGAAGTCAGGGACAACTAGATACCCAGTAGCGAGAGCAAGAACGATGGCAACCAAGACAAGAGATTATTACGAGGTCTTAGGAGTCAGCCGTTCAGCTGCGGACGATGAGATCAAAACGGCTTATCGCAAACTCGCGCGCAAGTTTCACCCAGACCTTAATCCAAGTGATAAAGCAGCGGAAGAAGCATTTAAAGAAGTGCAGGAAGCATATGACGTCCTTTCAGACGCTGACAAACGGAAGAAATACGATCAGTTCGGTGAGAATTGGCGGTATGCGGATCAAGCGGCAGCCCAGCAGGCGCCTGGTTGGGAAAATTTTCGGGCGTCGTCCGGAAGCAGTTCGCGCGGTGGCGGCGCCAGTGCGGGTGGATTTAGTTTTGATTTTGGTGAGGCGGCCGGAGGTGGGTTTAGCGATCTATTCGGTGATCTCTTCGGAGGATTCGGTGCCCGCTCCGCCCGGAGCAACGCGCGTGGTCAAAATGTTGAAGCCGAACTAGAACTCTCGCTCGAAGAAGCAAATCGCGGCGGACGGCGCACCCTTCAGATGCAAGTTGCAGAGATTTGCCCCACATGCAATGGCACTGGTGCAACGCACAGTGGCAAGGACGGAGAGAATGTTGGAGTTTGCCCGACCTGTCAGGGTATAGGGCAAATTTCGAAAGCGAAGAGTATCGAGGTAAACATCCCGGCGGGTGTGCGTGATGGTTCCACCGTGCGTCTTCCCGGGCAAGGCGCTGCAGGAGTAGGAGGTACGCCAGCTGGCGATTTGTACCTGCACATTCGATTGCGCCCACACCCTGTCTTTCGTGTTCAAGGCGACGATCTGGAAGTTTCTTTGCCCCTTGCCCCTTGGGAAGCGGTGTTGGGGGCTCGCCTCGCAGTGCCAACTATCGATGGTCAGGTTGAGATGACGGTGCCGGCGGGTGCACAGAATGGACAACGTTTACGACTGCGCGGACAAGGCCTCAACCGTAGGAAGGGCGGAAGAGGTGACGAATATGTCCGCTTGGAAATCGCCACACCTCGTCAGGTGAGTGATGACGAACGAAAGCTTTACGAAGAATTGAAGCGACTTTCTAGATTCGACCCACGGGTTGCTAAAGGCAAAAAGAAGGGAGCTGGCCAATGAACGAAACCAACTTTTGGCGTATCACTGATTTCGAAATGGAAGATCCCTTGACCCTTCAAATGTTGGCGGAAGCTACAGGTGCCCGTCTCACACTGATCACTTCGCTCGTTCGTTCAGGCCTACTTGAAACAATGGGAGGGTCGAAGGCAGAAC
>DASSCG010000155.1:0-10487 GCA_035697925.1 Pyrinomonadaceae bacterium | reverse complement strand
CCCCTGAGCCGAGCCGGGATACCCAAGAACATCGTTGAAGAGGTGACGCGGTGCACACCCGGATACAATTCCTGGCAGCAGGAAGAATGGCGAGGTTGTTGCGCCGATGCTTGTGAGTTTCACGGAGATGCTTCTCAGGGTGAAGTGCACTCGCTGAGTGGTGACGCACTTGAGGAGTTGTTATCCGAGCTTCAGTGGTCTCCTTCAGATTGGACCGATTTTGTAGGGGGATACAAGCCAGGAGGTGATCCAGCTGTCTATAAGTTCATTTGCCGACACTGCAAACGTCGCCATTATGGCTTCGATTGCTCCTAGACTATCGGCTTAGGCATGCCTGAGGTCGTTGTATAGGGGGCGGGCGCCGCGTCCCAATCGCGGTGAGTGGCGAATTGATTCGGTGACAAAGCTCTTGGCTGATCGAATCGCCTCTTCCAAATCCTGTCCATTTCCAAGACCGGCCGCAATGGCAGCGGAGAGAGTGCACCCTGACCCGTGCACCTCTCCTCCTGCGATCATCTCATCAGCAAAAACTGTTATTAGGCCCTCGTTATCCAGTACATCAATGGCGTTTCGCTCGATACCCGCCAGATGCCCTCCTTTGATGAGCACGGCTCGTGCACCCATCCCACGAATGATCATGGCAGCCACCCGCATGGCGGGTTCGTTGGTAATGGTCAGCCCTGTAAGTCGCTCAGCCTCTGGTATGTTCGGTGTGATCACAACCGCGAGGGGAAACAGTTCGCTAATCAGCGATTCCACAGCGTCGTCATCGATCAGGTCGTCGCCAGACGTCGCGCGCATTACAGGATCGACCACTGGCGCTGGTAGAGCTGTCTCGCGAAAGAGCCGGGCAACCTCAGAGATAATCTCGCGCGTCGGCAACATCCCCGTTTTCGCGCAAGCAACCTTGAAGTCTTCAACGATGGGCAGCACTTGAGCCCTCACCGTTTCCGGAGTCTGGTTAACGGCGCCAAAAACTCCAGTCGTATTTTGAAACGTGAGTGAAGTGATCGCAGCAGTGGCAAAGCAACCAAAGGCTGCGAAAGTTCTGACATCTGCAATCACTCCCGCGCCTCCAGATGGATCGAGCCCGGCAATCGTCAACGCCACTGCGGGCCCACTAATTTCCATGCCGTTCCTTTTGGGCACTACTGCTGAACCTTTCATCAATTTTTGCTACGACTCGTGCCAGCTCGTTAGTTTCGCTAAATAGCCGGATTGCCGCGACGCCGGCGGCGCCAGCTCGAAAGCAGCTTTCCGCATTCTCCAAAGTAACACCACCAAGGGCGAGCAGCGGAAATTCCGGCAGCGCAGCAGTGACTTGAACTAATTTTTCCAAGCCGACTGGGTTGCCGTAAACGCGTTTTGATTCAGTTTCAAACACTGGTCCAAAAACAGCGAAGTCTGCTCCTCCATCGCAAGCGGCTCGCGCTTCCTCCAACGAATGCGTAGATACTCCGATCAAGAACTCATCACCAAAAGTGCGGCGGATGATCGAGGGCTCAATTGATCGGCCAGTCAGGTGTACTCCGTCCGCGCCTGTGGAGCGGGCCACATCCGCGCGATCGTTTATCAACAGACGAGTCCCGCTTCCTCGAGTAATTCTGGCGGCCTGCAGCGCCAGCTCGTAGAGCACACGGGTGCTTAGATTCTTTTCGCGTATTTGAAGAAAATTTACGGGGGCGGCTACGGCGGCGGCTACAACGTTGAGCAGTCGAGAAAAGTCTTTATCTCCCGGCCTCGTTTGCGGAGTGGTCTCGCCGTTGGTGATCAGGTAGGTGATTGGCCGTTTCTGTTGGAGCAGCATTCTTTTGGGACACCGCAGGCGCCGAGTTTCCTTGTAATGCGTTAAGCGTTTGACGGAAGTGAAAGATCTCCCAGAAAGCCATTCCCAGATTCAGGATGCCAAGCCCAGTGACGGCTCCACGGACCCAACCGGAAGCAACGACACTCTGCAATTGATAGAACCCGGTCTTACGCGCGGCGTACAGAAGGAAATAGTTGTTGCCCCAATCGCTTAGGCCAAGAAATCCCTGGGGGATCCATGGGAGCAGCGTGAGTACAATCCCAATCTCCAAACAAAGAATAATATAAAAGATAACGCTGAGCTTTGCAGACATAGTGCTTAATTCGTCAAGGGGTAAATCGAGACAACCCTATATATACCCAATTGGCATTTACGTTTTTATGACTCCCGCCGTTTCTTTTTAGACTTTTTCTGCGACTGGAGTTCCTGCAGTTTTTCTCCTACGTCACGATAGGAAACATCTACCCCATACACTTCGGTGAATATCTCGATTGCCCGGTTGAAATCACCCATCTGTTGGTAAGCAGAACCAAGCTCATAACGCAACGCCTTGTACTCATCTTCCGCATGTCCCGGCGAGTCAAGTCCCTTTTTGAACCAAAGCACCGCCGCGCGTGGCATCCCTTTGTGTACAAAACAATGCCCAAGCATGTTGCAGCACTGAAGATAACGTGAGCTACCATCGCCAGGTTTCGCCAGATTCGCCGCCGTTTGAAACTCCTGGATAGCCTCGTCGATGAGCTCCATTTCCTTATAGGCTGTGCCCATATTGTAGTGCGTCTCAAAGTCCTCGTTTGAGACGGGCTCTTCCTCAGCAGCTTCGCGAAACTCTTCAAAGATCTCAGCCAAACCGGCATCAATTCCCTTGCCACTCTGGGCCGCACTCGAGGTGGTTTCCACCTGAACAGGCGCTGGATCACCTTCGCCCAAGCCACCAATATCGGTCGCTGTGCCACCGGCTGGTTGCGGTGACGCTCCAGTTAAATCAGCCAGTGGTGCTGCGTTGAGTTTTTCGCGACGAGCATCGATGTCTGGATGAGCGCCGAACTGACGCTCCATCAAATCAAGAGTGTCGGCGGCAATGTCTAAATAACCTTGAGTTATATAGAAGTCTACACTTTCCAGCTCCTGCCGCAGTATCGCCTGCGGACCTCTGCTATCACTTACTACAGTTGCTGGCTTCGCATTACTACTGAGGCTTTCCTCCAGGGCAACACCCGATTCGAAACCTTCAACGGAAGAATCAACCCCAAAACTAAGAGGAGTTGATTCGTTCAGGTCTGCGAAAGAAGAACTCGGGTCCGAGGTTGCCTCTTCGGAAATTGAATTCCACTCAAACTGATCCTCTGGCACAACATCTTCGCTGCCGGCAATAGAACCTTGATCTTGAACGCCAGTGCCAAAGTCCTCGAACGAAGGGACGTCATCCATGGATGGTTCCAGAGCAAATGCAACTTCCTCGACAGCTTCTTCGGCTGCACCACCTAATGCTTCAAGTCGCTCAGCATAGCGCCGCTCCTCCGGCGCCAGGCGGACGAGCTGAGTGAGGGCATAGCGCTCGTCCTGATGGAGTGCTGCAGCTTCGGCAGCTTCCGCCAACCTTTCTAACGCCAATCTCAGATTGTCCATGTCCCGCTGCCACCAGTGAACTCTGACTAGCAGTCGCAGCGCTTCGACATGTTCGGGATTTCTAGCGAGAACTTCCTGCACCATCTCCTGAAGATCATTTTCCGCACGAGCTGCCAACAAACGGTCGGTGATATTGCCGAGCACTCTGGTGGCATCATCAACCTGGTCGAGACTAAGGTAGAGCCGCGCAACATCAATGAAGCGAGCGTATTTGGATGCATCGAGTGCTACCAGCGATCCAATTACGCGCTCAGCGCCTGGGGCGTTTTCTGCGTCAATATATGTGCGCGCTAGTAATGAGAGCAGCTCAGGATCGTCAGGCCTTTCCGAGACCATTTTTTCAAGCAGCTCAGCCGCTTCGTCAGCGGAACCCAGTGCGACGTGGGCCGAAACCACACCGCTGAGTGCAGCTTCATCGTTGGGGCGAATTTCCAGGGCGCGGGAGTATACCTTCAGTGCTTTCTCAAATTGGCCGGTATCGAATAATCGCATTCCGGCTTCTACAAAGGCATTGGCAGCCTCAGGTCCGAGGTTCTCTTTGAGGTATCCCTCGGCGAGTTTTAATCGGATATCGGTGTTGTGGGGATCTAGGTCGGCAACCTTATGGAGGACTTCAAAGGTTTGTTTAGTCTTACCCGCTCGGGTAAAGGCGTCGGCTACAATCAGGTACTGAGCGCGAGCATCGGCCGTTAATCCCTGAGTCGCATAAAGACCCGCTAACTTATTGGCGATGGCTGGATCGCGCGGCCTCAGCCGTTCGATCTTCTTGTACATTGCGATCGCTTTTAAGGTGAACTGCTGCTCGCTATAGTGTTCAGCGATGCGGGAAAAGCACGAGATAGCCTCTTCGTTTTGTCCCTCGCGTACGCAAAGATCCCCCAGCATATTCAGCGTCGTCAGATCATCCTCGTCGTTTTCGACGATCTGGCGATACTCTTTTATTGCTGCGTTGATCTTTCCCTGTGACAGGAATTTCTCGGCGGCTTTTAGAACCTTAGCCTTTTCGAAAACCATCAGTAGTAGTATGTATCATCAAATATGGTAGCGGCGTCAATCGTAGCGGCGGGAAAAGAGAACAGCCCTTACGGGTAATCGCCTTGTAAGTTGGGCGACTATTTCTCAGGAGGAAACAGTCGGAAGATACGCTAACATGCGTGAATGGTGGTGTCAACCCGTTCGTTTTCAAGAGTTTGAGCGCGGTTTTGTAACACCTAATCGTACTATTTTTTGCACATCGAAAAGGTCGTAAATCATCCCAGTCGCATTGGATTCCCGATAAATGATCGCTGCATTTGAGTCGCCCGCGGCTCTTGCCAAATCTCCACTGGGACTTCTTGGTCACCGCGTCGCTACCGCCGGGTTCGTTCTTTACGCCGCGTTTGCTCCTCATTCGATCGCCGGAGCTGAAATAGCCCTGGCGATAGTCGGTGGAGGATGGCTGATCCGGACAATTGCCACCGGACGGCCAGGCTTTATACATACAAAATTGGACCTTCCTATTTGGCTGTTTCTTGCGTGGACGGTCTTCTCATCCTTTTTGTCAGAAGAGCCCCAGATCAGCATTGCGAAACTGCAGTCAGTCTGCGTGCTCTTTCTTTTCTATCTAACGCAGGCAGTTGTGACCCGAAATAACGCAGTCGTGTTGGTTTCAGTCATGATCTTATCGGGAGTCTCTGGAAGTATCTATAGCATCTACGACCTGCTTCGTGGTCGAGGTGTGGTAGTTGAAGCAGTTTCCAGCGAAAGTCCCCTGCGTACCGTAGTCTCACCAGGTGATGCTGTTTGGAGAATCAATGGGCGCCGAATTTATTCCATTGGCGAGATCGAACAAGCAATCAAGGCTGCTCCAACAGGAACAAGTCTACCGGTCAGCGTTATTACACGAGGCGAACACGTAGAACGAACCAGCCTAATTATCTCGGATGACTTAAAACAAATTGATGCGCCATCTGGTCTCAAAGGTGAGCATCCCTCTCATCGCTTTCGTGCCTCGGGATGGACCCGTCACTACGAAACCTTTTCCGAGATATTACAGATCGTCGCACAGCTAGCACTCGGTCTGGCGTTGGCTAATTTTAAGAACCATGGCGCCAACTTCCGTTTTCGGTTAGCGGCAGCTGCCACCGGTCTGCTGGCGCTTGGAATTGCCTTAACGGCGATGAGAACTGTGCTTGTAGCTTTTGTTTTGGGTGCTTGCTTCCTGAGTATTCGAATCGCGCGTGGACGAGCGCGAGTTCTTGTGCCGGCTGCATTGTTGTTGGTGCTGGTGGTGGGAGCTGTGATCGTCCGGCAGACTCGCGCCGATCAAGCACTGTGGCTTCAGGACGACAGCGCCTCATTGCGCCTTACCGTAGCGAAGCAAGGAATGTCCCGAATACCACTTCACCCGGTCTTTGGTCACGGTATGGACGCGATGCACTTGCACTGGAACGAGTGGGGCTTTCCTGGAAAGGATATGCTTGGCCTACATTCCACGCCCTTGCAGTTAGCATTTGATCGTGGATTACCCTCACTCGTTTTCTGGATCTGGATTGTGGTGACGTTTTGGTTGATAACCACACGGGCTGAACGCGCGAGCAGAGATTCTCTGGACACTAACCGTCATGGCTTGTTGCTTGGAGCAACCGGAGCATTGGCCGGCTTCTTAGCAAGCTCGCTCGTCAACTACAACTTCGGTGACGGCGAAGTGGCTTTGGTCTTCTGGTGGTTAATGGGCGTTGTGATCGTGCTGGCAAAGAGTGATGACGTTCGTCAAACCGCGAAAATGCCTGGTTCCTGACTCCAGAGGTCTCTCAAGCCCGCACGTGAGAATGTCGCAGCAGAAGGCGCAGGATTAATCCCTGCGGGCGGTAGCCCGACTGTTAAGGAGGGCCTCCTCAACTTCTCTAAAGACGCGCGTGCCCGTAGCCGAGCCCTTCTCAACGGTCGGGCAACTGCCCGGCGTTCAGATCACGTCTGCAAAGTTCTTACGCGTGCGGGCAAACCACCAGTAACCGAACAGAAAACTAATGAGGGCAACACCTGTAAAGTAAGCCAGGCCGGGCCAATCGGGGGCCGCACCTTCCAACAATATGCGTCGATAACTTCTGACAAGAGCTGTGAAAGGATTGATGTTAATAAAAACCCGATAACGATCGGGGACAATTGATTCGGGATAGATAATCGGCGTCAGAAACATCCACGCGCTTAAGATAAGAGATATTCCCTGGGCGATGTCGCGCAAAAAAACTCCCAGTGCGGCGATTAACCAGGCCGCCCCGAGCGTAAAAAGCAATTGAGGAATAATCAATGCCGGTAACCACAAGGTGGTGAGATGCAGCTCTTGATGCATTATGACGATGGCGATTAGGAGCGCGACTGTTCCGAACAATTGGTTGCCAAGAGAGGATAGCGCCTGCGCGATCGGTAACGTCTCAAGGGGAAAAACTACTCTCTTAACCAGGTTTGAATGGTTAACTATTGTAGTGGCGGATTGGACCAGAGTGTCTTGAAACATGGTCCATGGCAGTAAGCCGCAAAAAAGATAGAGCGCATAATCCCAGGTCGAACCATTAACCCCAAAACGAGCTCCAAAGATGCCCGCGAAAATGAAGGTGAAGATTGCAATCATCACCACCGGCGTTAACAGCGCCCAGACGATTCCCAAAAATGACCCTCGATAGCGAGCGACCAATTCACGCCGAGCCAGGGAGAGGATTAATTCGAAGCGTCGGGGCAATTCCCAGAGTGGTCGCCACACTGCGCGTCGTGCTGTTTGGGCAGATATCATTGAACGTGAATGCTAGACCTTGTATGGTGACAGTAAGAGCTGACTTACTCTTACGTTCTAATCAAAGCCTTCCTCTTTTAGTTAAACCCTGCCGAAGCCGCGCCAACTATTTCGGTTATGCCACTGAATGGAAACCTCGGTCGCCCCAGCATCACGCCACCATTGTTCAAACTCTTCACCTGCGATGTAATGCGCTGTAGGGGCAACCAGATGATCGAAAACGATTGTGTGTTGTTCCCTCCAACCAAAATCAGAAATCGCCAGCAGATAATCATTGTAGAAAAGCCGGCGCCCCAGCTTGCCCCCGCCAACGCGATTGAGGGGCCGGTAAATCAACTTGGTCGCAAGGTACACCATCGCTGCCGGTAATTTCGAAATGTGTAAGAGCAAACGCGGATTGAGCCGCGACGTCCAGCGTTCGCGAGCAGGATTTACCCAACGTGTAATCCATTCATTGTTCTCTGCGCCGTAGACCCAGGCTGATACGTGACCGCCTGGTTTCACTTTCGAAGCGAGCGACAGAAAGCCTCGATGCGGATCTGGCAGGTGGTGCAATACTCCGACGGAAAAAGCGTAGTCCATCACTTTCTTTATCGGCAGCTGATAGATGTCCGCCTGAATGATATGAGCATTGTCCAAATGACGGGTTGCAGCAAAGGCCGTTTCGACCGCAGCGCTTAGATCCACTCCGATAACCTCCGCCGCGCCCCACGCCGCAACTAGTTGCGTGTGTCGTCCTTTGCCACAGCCTCCCTCAAGCACAACCTTGTCCTGAAAGAATTCCAACGTGACCGGAGCAATCCATCCCAGAAACTGTTCGGCATACTTTTTATCTTCCTGCGTAAAGTGCTGCCATTGCCAGCCGAAGTTAGCTGCTGTCGCAGCCTTATCAGCGCCAAGGTTCTCAAGAGTAGCAAACCTCGGGACTCCTCGAGTGATAGGAAAACTTGCTTGACAAGCAACGCAGCCGAGTTGTCCTTCGAGAATATGGCTACCATCGCTGGCCGTTATGCCAGACAAATCAAGAGAGCCGGCGCATGAGGGGCAGGCAAGATATTGTAATAGGCGTTGCCGCATTCTACAGATCCAACCGTAACCCACACTATAAACACGAGCGGTAGCAAACCATTGCTCCACTCAAGAGGAATGGTCTTAGACGTTTGGACCAACTCTGTTTGAGTCGAGTACCCGTTTGCTATCAATCCTCTGCCCGTGATTGAGGGCGCCATTAAACTACAGTATGCAGCAACAAACTGAAAACCAACTTGTTTCGGGTAGCGAATGCAACCGATCGAAAAATAGGCAAGTCGTCTTAAAGGAATTTTAGGGCTTCTTACCTAGCATCCTTTGCGAGTGACGTACATTCCAAAGCGGGATTGGTATTCAGCGGAGGAGATAAAGGCGCAGACCATGGCGCGGCGTGCGGATGAGTTGGATGCGCTCTGCTCGGTTAGAGTGCTGAGCCAGAATTTGAAGCCACTCTCGTCAGGCTCACGTCGGAGATAGCCGAAGTATTGAGCTAAAACAAATGCCTCCGAAATCTCTCTTCTTTCAAGAGCCGGATGTTCGGCAAGTTTCTGGATGATCTCGGCTCGGCCTGTGGCTGTACCGTCGAACAAGCCCAGCAGACTTCCACGCTCCGAAGCCAAATCCACTTCCGATGTTTGCAAAACGGAAGCCATCAACTGATCGAGAAATTTATCGGCTTTCGAACTTGCAGAGTACCTCTTCAGAAAGTCGGGACGAATTACAAAGGCTCTAGTAAAGGCAAGCTTGATTTTATCGGGCGCCCCCGCTTCAGTCATGATTTGGAGCCTGTCGGCATTGAATTCTGCCAGGGTCGGCCTACGTCCCAACGCAGCTTTATACACGCGGTAGACGAATGCCCAGTTCTCAAGAAATTCTTCCTCAATGAAACCTGTTGAAACATCCACGCGACGATTTCGAACGCATTCGGAATCAGCTCCGCAACTCCGAATGTCATTCATCCATTTGTTAGCTCGCTCGGAAACTGGTTCCCGCCCAAGAAAGTCTCGGTAGTGTTGACTGACGAAGAATCGCGCATCGTCAGCAGGATTCGCAGCTTCGGAGATAACACCCGGGTCAATTGTGAGGCCGCCAGGGAGATATGCCACTTCACCGGAGTTAGCCTGTAGCCGGATGCTGTAATCGCCAAACGCCGCTTGTGCGGAAACATTTACTTCAAATCCTATTACCGGGAACGAAGTGCCAAATTGCTGCAAGGTGAGACTGTCCGGATCAATAGTCACGAATGGCGACGTCACCGAAATGCCGCTGATCGGAACCTGATCAACTCCTTCTCCGCCTACATAGATCGTTAACTTCTTCCCTGCTTCGACAGGCAGAGGAGTTGCAGAAAGGTCGCCGTTCGTTCCCAGGAGACGAGGCTTAAGCGTCGGTGGTCCACTTTGCGGCGGCACTAGCACAAAGTTGATTTTGGAAGTGGAATTGGGGCGCAGCAGCACGCGATTGCGAAGCTCTACACTTCGAAAAGGAATTTGCGCGCGGGACGAATTTGAGGAATTACTCGTCTTGCTGCCAGCAGAGGTTTCTGAAAAAGCGCTATCGACGTATTCGGTCAATACGCGATACTGACCACTGGGAACACTCTCGATGCGATAGTTTCCGTTCGCGGATGTAAAGCCACTGGCTATCACCCGGCCGGTGTTGATTTCTTCAATCCAAACATGTGCCCCTTGCAAAGGCACCAGGGAACCTCCCAACGAGCTATTCGTCAACCGCCCTTCAATGGCGCTGAGGCCCTCCGAAGAGTTGTAAAGGCTAAAGATCCTAGTCCGATCGTCTTCGCTCAACGTGCGTTCGGTGAACGCCGGCAGTTTGTAAGTTCCATTCACACCTTGATGAGGAAGCATGGTTGACCCGATTACGTTTGAATGATCCAAACCAAGAAAATGACCAATCTCATGCATGAGGGTCGATTCGAGATCATAGGTACCAGGCGTACCGTCAGTTGAAAACTGCACCGGAGTTCCATCTGCATCAATTGGATGAGGATTGATAGCAATGTCGGCTTCTAAGATTTCTCCTGTCTCCTGATCGTAGAAGATGCGCGTGCGCGCGGTATTGTGAGCGCTTCCGAAGACAGCCAGGTTATCGATCGTGTCCGCAATTGTTATCAGGCTGACACCGTCGCCGGCACCTGCTGGACTAATTGATTGGTTTTTCGACGAGACTTCCCGGAACTTGATGTTAGCTGCCATGGACCATCGATTAAATGCTCGATGGATGGCGCCAATAACA
>DASSCG010000154.1:0-4690 GCA_035697925.1 Pyrinomonadaceae bacterium | reverse complement strand
CCAACTCGAGCGTTAGCGACTGCCGTGGCGGCAGCATGCTGAGGTGAACTAATTTCGCCGCTCGCCAACCGACGCCGGCTTGCTCCACCACACTGTTCTCACCGGTCAAGAGCCACGATGTTGGATCGTGGGGCGGCTGGGAAATCGGTGGCAATAGCGGTTGCGTGCTTATCATGATCGTTTGCGAACGAAACCTTAGTCTTCAAAACTGTAGTGCACCTGGATTTGAGGTTCCGTTGAATAGAGCAATCCCGCTTCGTTAATTGGCACATCGCTGCAGAATTGCGTCGGGACACCGTCAAGAAAGATCTTGAGCGACTTGATGCTTTGCACGCCCGTGACAGTGAACACTCGCTGACTAACTCGCGAATAAAAGATTGTGCCGCCAAACGGCCAACCCTGTCCGTCTTCACCGCCAATGAGCGGATGGAAATAATCCTTTATTGTTTGTTCGATCCCCTTTTTCACGTCTGCCAGATCCGCGTTGTCGTCGGCAACTACTTCGGCTTCAATCTCAACGCGTTGATAAGCCGGCGCGATCACGTAGAGTTCCGTTGTCAGCAGGCGACGTTGATCGAGATAAGCGCAAACAGTGCGCAGTGTCCCTTCGCTGGGTAACGGCGTGGGACCGGGTGCATCTGGAACGACTATCACTGTTACCGCGCCCGGAACTCGCACATTTGGAAAATCCGGGTGAACGAGGGGCAATGCTTTCGCGCGCTTGATGGTTGCCGCTTGCATAGCGAGTTGTTCGAAATCTTCCGCGGTCACTGCTCGACAGCGGCTCTTGATTGATCGAGGCGCGCGCTTCTTTGCTTCATCAAGCGTCTCTTCGTCGCGCCCGCTATGTGCGGCGAGCAGGTTATTAACCTGATTGTCATCAACGCCCTCAACCGATGTGGTCAGGGTCTTGATCGCTTTCGCAGGGACATTTCCTTTTTTCCCGCCGCCGAACCGGTACTGACGGGCGACAATGCTGTTTTGTGGATTTGAAGCGTTTGCTACGGGAATCGCGCCGTTGCGACCGTCACCGAAACGGATCTCTCCACTGGTTCGGTCGAGCACGTAGTGGTGGTCATTAGGTAAGGATCCGAAGAAGTCAGTCACTTCCAACCAAGGTTCAAATCCCTCGCCCTGGTCTACCTCGAGCAACAAAGTGCCTTTCAGTACCGGTGTGTTACCCAGCGTAAAGACCTGATCCCGGCGTCCATTACTGCCGCCGAGTATTTCAGAGTGCACTGTCTCCCCTTGTTGCACTGAAGTTGTATTCGTGCGAATGGCCAACAACTTCGGAGGCTTTTCATATTGACTCTGCTCTACACGAGCGCGAATCCAATACAAGCTTTTCACTTCGGGCGGAATCACGGTTCGTTGCATGCCGGTTGCCGGCGTTTTCAGAAAAACATGCCCCGAGCGCGTGAAGGCGACAGTGTCATCCTTCAACAAACTAAGCGGACGCCATCCAGCGCCATCCCAAAATTCCCAGCGAATAGTCGCGGACGCGAATAAAGGTGAATCCGGTAATCCACATTTGAACGTTGACGACTTCGTCGGGTCGGGTAAGGTCCAAAACGCAAGATTTAGGTCGATGGCGGGAAACGCCGCCGACTCGTCAAAGCCGAGGAGTAACGCGCTGCCGGTGTTGGCACTTGGACCAAACGGCTGAAAGCCTTCTGTGGCTTGCTGGTTCTCTGCAGTGACATTCGTATAGGAAAATCCATCGAAGCCGAGCACCGACGCTAACGGCGCTTTCAAGGCGATCAGCGCCCGATCTGTTTCAAAGGTTACTGGTTGACCACCGTCTGACGGATCCGCACTCAATTGTGTGTGCGCCGGTACAATTAGCGATGTGCCTGTAAACGAAGCCTTCACCGGGAACGTAACTTCAGCCTGGGCCGGTTCCGCCGCATTCAATTCGATGCCCAGCAATTGCAGAAACTTGATGTAGTTAAGTTCCGGCGTCTTGCTCATGCGATACGTCAGAATCTCCGCCAACCAAGCAAAGACCTGAACCATCGTTATCCCTGGATCGTTGTCATTATGATCGGTCCAGATTGGGGTCCACTCTGGCGTGTACCGCGCAATGCGAGTGCGCACTTCCGCCAGCAGGCTGTCGAAGCTGCGGTCATCAATCGTTGGAATTGCCTGGTTCAGAGGCATATCTCAATCACGTTCCCGAATGTAAAACGGATAGACGAGGTTGCCGCGCGCATTGTTGGCGCGCACCCGGTAATCAATTCTTATCAAGAGCAGGTTTAACTCTGCGGGGTCGTTTTCGGTGTTAATATCCAGCACGTCAATGCGTGGCTCATATGCGACCAGAGCCTCACGAACGCTTTGAGTAATCACCGCGATCGTGGTCGCGCTGTTTGATTCAAAAACGAGTTCATGAATGCCGCAGCCGAAGTCAGGCAACATCACGCGCTCACCCTTAGCAGTACTAAGAATTAAATAAATGGATTCCTCGATCCGTTGTTCAAACCTTGCCTGTGCGATCGTTCCCCCTGGAGTTACCTGAAGCGGAAACTTCCACCCGACACCGAGGTATTCGCGTTGCTGATTTGCGTAAGGTGACGCCATTCTTTTTTTCCTCAAGGAACCACAGACAGGTGAAATACAGCATTGCCCGACAACCCGCGCTGGCTGATGCCAGTCATATAGAAACGATAATCGCCGGCAACCAGCCCGTTTAAAAAACTCAGGTCAAGAGTCAGTTGAATGTCGAGTTGAGAAACATTCCATGCTCCTCCGTTTGGAGGGGGCGCGATGGTCACTCCGGCCACCGTTGTTGTCGTCAGGTCAATGGACTGCGAGGTGGGTTCTTTGATCAGAGTGAGTACCCATTTCAGAGGAAAATTAGTCTTTAGCGTAAAGCTTGTGATCAGCGGAGCCGCAGGAGCCGAAATTTGAAACGAAGCTGAAGGCAGGGAACATGTAACATCCGGGCTATCCTCATCCGCCATCGGTGGCGGCAGGGGCGGTGGCGCCTGGCCATTAACGAGAGGTGCCGGACTGCTGTTATCAATGACTCGATGTAATTCGGTCATTACAAGGGGCAAGCCCGTGTTCGTTATGTTGAAGTCGGTAACCAGAATGACTTTCTTGCCACGGATGCGCGTCGCGTTGAGTCCCATCGAACTCAGCACATACGACTTGCACTTCACATTGCTGCCACACCCGCTCAGATCTCCCGCATCGTTCTCAACGAGGACCAGGCCACCATCAACGGACCAAATCGGCTCGCTGGGAGTGCTTGTTCCTTTTCCTCCGTGCGGACAACTGATGACAGCATTCGTGGTTAGCACCTTCGGCACTTCTCTTCTCCAATTCACGACATCGTGATAAAGCCGCCCAGCATTTCGATCTGGCGACTTCCGCCTCTGATCGTGATCGACGATGACGTGTCGTTGAGAACAATTTTTTGGTTTCCCGATTTAGTCACGACGGTTATGGTTTGCGCGGAGTCGTCGATCTCAACCTTATGGCCACCGTCGGACCGCAAAATCACTTTCTTCGAACCGCCGGTGTCTTCGAAACGTAGCTCGTGACCTCCTGGCGTTTTGATCACGCGGTTTTGATTGGTTGACTCCGGCGGCGTGTCCTGGCCATTCCACAAAAAGCCCACCACATACGGAACGTTAAAGTCCCCGTCTTCAAAAGCTACCAGGACCTCGTCATCAATCTCGGGCATCAGAAATGCGCCACGTTCCTTGCCAGCCATTGGCGCTGCCACACGGGCCCACGCGCTCCTTACCGGCTCGGGAACCTTGTTGAACTCCAACTCAATCCGTCCCAAGCCAGCAGGGTCATTCAGATTCTTGACGAGTCCGGAAACAACTCCGGGATAAAGCTTCTTCACTTCTTGTCACCTGCCTTCTTCTCTTCGCGACGAGCATTGAACTTCGTGAAGTATCCCTTGTCGTCGAGTGTGTGAGTTGTGTCGGTGACGAAATATTCGCCGTTAAAACGCGCGCCGAGATTGCTGATTACGACCCTTTGGCCGGCGCGCAGTTCCGGTAGGCCAACACAAGTGCCATTTGCTTTGACGAGGTCCTTCGCGCGTCCCTGAAGGATGGCCCGAGCACGCTTGTCTGCGTCTTTCTGGTTGCACACAGCTAGGTCAACAACCTGTTCCTCGCGCGCGTCGCACTTTTCCAGTAACAAATGAAGATCCTTATTTACTTTTTCATCTTCGATCGAGGCCCGACCTACAAACTTTTTCTTGGTTGCGACGTTCCAGCCGTTCACCGTTACGCTTTTGATCTGATTGGCCGTGGTTAAAGTCGGTTTGAAATCAATGAGCGATGTGCCCCACTTCAATTCAAGCACGTCAGTGCGCAACGCGGGATGGCTTCCGGTAGATGGTCCAAAATAAAGTCCCCTTTCCTTGATCACTTTCCCACCCTTCTCTTCCTTTTCTTGAATGAAGAGGACATACCCGGCTCTGCGCGCGAGCTCGAACAGAAAATCGATGTCGTACTGATTGTTTTGCGCTATATAGTCAAGCGGCACTTCTGTTGGCAGCGGGGCAGTAAGAATTTTCAACTTCTTGCCATTGTTGTCGGGATCAGGAAGCCGGCTTTCGAAGCTTTCAGCGATTTGGCTTTCCGTTTTTCCTGGCCAGGCGTAAGTTCGCTGCTTTGTTCGAAGCCGGTGAAGGACGTTCAATCCCCGAACCGTAAGCGTTGAG
>DASSCG010000153.1:0-2854 GCA_035697925.1 Pyrinomonadaceae bacterium | reverse complement strand
CTTGGTGAAGTAATGCGAGAGTCCGCCCAGGCTGCTTATTCCTACGCTAAATCTCGCGCTAAAGAACTAGAGATTAGCGATGAGGAATTTTCCAATTACGATCTCCATATACACATTCCTGAAGGCGCAATACCGAAAGATGGGCCTTCCGCAGGGATTACCTTAGCAACGGCTATGGTATCGGCGCTTTCTTCTCGCCCAGTGCTAAAGAGCGTGGCGATGACCGGTGAGATTACTCTCAGGGGTAACGTGCTACCGGTGGGAGGAATCAAGGAAAAAGTCCTTGCCGCTAGGCGTGCACGAGTCTCTACAATTATTCTTCCTCAGCAAAATCGCCGCGATTTGGATGAAATTCCAAAGGAGTTGTTTAAGGACATCCGCTTTGTATTTGTCGATAACATGCGCCAGGTTTTTCGGGAGGCTTTGAAGGAGAAAGTCGTGCCGCCCATCACTTCCGGGGGAAGGCCCCAACGAGTGCCTCAAGCGGCTTCGGGTAGAACAGGTTAAAGTTCAGTCAACCAATTGCTGAAAATGAAAAGACCGCCCAGTGTCCCTGGACGGTCTTTCGTTTTTGACAATGACTATCCTACTGGTAGACGTAAGATGCGCTCTTCTTTTGATCCCATTCGATACCGTCGACATTTTGTGAGTCCAAAGCGAGCAGCTCTTCGCTTAGCTCGTCGGTGCTAACTGTGGGACTAATATCTACAGCGTAAACCAAACTACCAGTCTGGTCCGCCCCCTTCGAGCCACTCACGACTCGGAGCTCGGAATCAAAGCTATGTCCTTCCAGAACTTTCTTGAGCGCGAACCGTGTTTGTTCCACATCTCGGGTTGAGATCTTCAAGTTCATCGAGCGGAAGACGACCTCGGGCTCGCGTCGCTCTAACAGAAAAAGTAAGATCATAGTGAAGAACGTAAGAACCACGGCAAGATCCCATCTACCCACTCCGGTCCCCAAACCGATCGCCAGACTAGTCAACAGAACCGTAATCTCTTTGGGATCACGTATGTTCGTGCGGAATCGGACCAGAGACACAGCCGCGAAAATTCCAAACGCGCGTGCGGCATTGTCTCCCACGATAATCATCAAGGCCGAGGCAACGACTGCGAGTAGTATTTGTGTTTGAGCCACGTAAGGATTGCGTTTGATTACGTGCCGACGCGGTCGAAATGCGAGTACTGCACCCAGAAGTGCTGCTAGTAGAAGTCTGAGCGTAAGCGTCCCGAGAGTTTCACGCCAACTCGCCTGTCGTGTCTCAGAGGCATCATCACTACCAGTGCTAAAGATCTGCCCGATTGAGGAACTGTCGTCACGATTATTTTGATTAGACGGCCGGCGCGGGCTCGGTCCTGCTTCAGGTGTAACTGTATTGGAGTTTTCGGATACCGACTCTCGGCTTGCCGAGGGTTGATTAGATCTACTTGCCAGAAAGTAGACAGCAAAAGCGCTGGCTAAAAGAACTCCTACGAAAACAATTATAAGGGTTAGCGTTTCTTTCTTCAGTTTCGGCATCGCAGTCATCAGCGGTCCCCCAATTCTGTCTGAATCCTTCGTCGAAGGATGTTCACAAACGGAAGCCTCGTTAAGTTGCCTTGAGTCTCACCAGGTTAGTCTTAGGGGGTGGGCGACTTTGTGATGACCGCCCGTGACGAAAAGCTCTCAGGCAAGCGTCAATTGGCGCGCAGTCTTTTCAGCGAAAAAAGCCTGGCTGTCAAACTTCTCTTTTCGATCACTGGTCGGGATGCGTTGGTAAGTACCATCACCACGCAATGTTCTTGCTCTGACATTGTCGCGCAAGTAAGCATCCAGCAGGACGTCCTTTAGATACTTCTTTAAAGCGGGGTCATTGACGGGGGCTACAACTTCTATTCGATGGTTTAGATTTCGCGACATCAAATCGGCACTGCCAATGTAGAGCTCTTCGTTGCCCCCGTTCGCAAAATAAAAAACGCGGCTGTGCTCCAAAAACCGACCTACCACACTCTTGACTGTAATATTCTCCGATAGGCCCTCAACTCCCGGGCGCAAAATACATACGCCCCGCACCACCAGCGAAATCTCAACTCCCGCTTGCGATGCTTCGTACAGTTTATTGATCATTCGTTGGTCGGCTAGCCGATTAAACTTTGCGACGATTCGACCTTGTCTTCCCGACCTTTGGTGGGCAATCTCCCTATCGATCAGGGCATTCATTTTGTCTCGAAGATTAACTGGTGCCACCAACAGCTTGCGATAATCTGTTTGTCGCGAACAGCCTGTGAGGTAGTTGAAGAGCTCCGTCGCATCCGCACCGATTTCATCATCGGCGGTAAACAGTCCAACGTCTGTATAGGTGCAGGAAGTAGTCGGATTATAGTTTCCTGACGCGATATGCATGTAACGCTTTAGTGAATTTCCTTCCTGACGAACAACTAACGTCAGTTTGCCATGGGTCTTTAAGCCGAGGATGCCGTAGACAACGTGAACACCGGCCTCGTCGAGTTTCCTGGCCCATTCAATGTTGTGTTCCTCATCAAATCGGGCCTTTAACTCGATCAGCGCGGTCACTTGTTTGCCTTTTTCACTGGCCCTGATCAATGCCGGCGGAATGGGTGAGTCTGGCCCGGTGCGGTAAAGGCACATCTTGATAGCCAGAACGTTGGGGTCGTCGACCGCCTCACTAATGAAATTCGTCACGCAATTATAAGAGTCGTAAGGGTGATGGACTAATAAGTCTCCTTCCCTGATGACATCGAACATGGAGCGGCCTTCTTGTAGTCTACTTGATACGGACGGCTTGAATGGCTTGTCTTTGAGGTCAGGTCGATCCAAATCGTAAAGCGTCATCAGATCCTGAATTGAAAGCGGACC
>DASSCG010000152.1:0-2699 GCA_035697925.1 Pyrinomonadaceae bacterium | reverse complement strand
CATCCTCCTGCTCGACCTTCTTAACTGAGTACGACTCCAGATAGTTCGGATCGTGGCCGTGCGCGATCATTACATACTCGGTATAACCCGAGCGCGCAGCGATCTGCCAGGGGGTCGGGATTCTTATGTGCGGGGAGGTCTTAGCATCTTGGAGGAAGTGAAAAACTCCGAACTTCTTCGGAGCGATGACACTTTACTCGCGAAGCTCTCAACAGCGGGTTAAAGAATTCTTGTGGTTATCATGAGGTATTCTTGCAACGATTAGTGGTAGTATTCTTCACCAAAACCGAAAGTAGCAAAGATTTCAGGGAGAAAGCTGGTCCAATGCCTGACGAACAAAGAGTAGCGAACAACTCTCAAACCTATGTTGCCACTGCTGAGGATTTTCAGTTTGAGACGTTACAACAACAGAACGGGCAGGCGACTGTCATTCGTTTTCGACTCGACGATCCGCAGTACCACGCCGGTGATGTACTCGTGGTCTTAAGCGGGAGTGAGATTCACTTCCACGGCATGATTGGGCAGGTGGCGGATGGGTGGGCCATCGCCAGCGATCACCGCGGTTCGTTGCTCGCGGCCACCATTCAATAACTCTATCTCACGTAGCCCGACGGAAATGCGATGCGCACTCCAGGCGTCACAGACTTCACTTCAATCTTGTGAAACCCTTTACCCATGTGCGTGGAGAGGAACGTCAACGCTGCCTGCTTCTGAAGTGAAATATCCAGCTCGCGAATGAACGGTTCGAAACTCACCGGCGCTCCCAGGCCTTGAAAGAACGCCAGTCCACCGGTCTCATTCGAAAGTCGCAACAACGAACTCTGGGCATTGCCCGCCAGCACGCGATTGGCCGCGGACGCAAAGGTGGGCGAGTAGAAACCATAGATCGCAACACCACGACGTTGGGACTCATTTATCGCACGCTGAAGATCCACGCTCTGTGTCGGCGCTGACGAATCTACGCCGCGCGAAATGTCCAGACCATCCGAAACCAACAGAATCGCTCTCCGGCCCAGCGGCTGTGCCTCAAACTTCCTGAGAGCTTCAACAACCTCGACGTACGGATTGTATGGACCAACACCCGCGAAGCCACTCGGCGGCCGCATCGACGTCGCTGCCTTTTCGAGATCGCTTGTGAATTTCTGTTTGACTTGCAGACTTCCTGTACGCAGGTACCCGATCATCACGCGCGAGCCTTTCGGCAAATTGCGTATGAACTCTTTCAGCGGTTTTATCTCGTTGGCTACCGAAGAAACGAGATCGTCTTGAATCAAGACCGCAAGAGTGATCGGAGAGTTTGTGCCCAGACCGCGAATCGACAGGATCTGTTGCGGCTCACCATCTTCACTGACGGTCAGGTCAATGTTCTGAAGTTCTAGGACCGCCTCATCCGAGACCATGCGGATCGTCAGCGGAATCGTCACCGGCTTTCCCGTTCCCCGAGGAGGAGCACCGCCGTCGACGTTCTGAGTCGGGGGTTGGCCGAACGCTGCCCCGCTCATGAGCAGCAAACCAACAAGAGAAAAAATCGGGTAGAGTCGTTGGAAAGTCTTCATTTGCCCTTCTTCCCTGCTATGTGGGGGACATTATACAGTTACGCCGCCCAAATCGCTTTGGTCGAACCTTCGGCTGGCAGACACCGTTCTCATAAGCTAAGATCTCGGCCAGCAAGGCTCAAGATGACATCTTTGACGAGTCAAACTACAGGAAAACTGTCCCGCAAAGAGGCCAAAACGGCCGCTTTGCTTAAGCACGCTCCATGGATCACCATCGCTCTCACCTCGATACCGGTGCCGCTCGTGTGGCTTTTCTTCCTGGTTATGGCCACGAGCACCGAATCGGCGGCGGTTTACCTGCTTTTAGCGGGCCTTTCGTTAACTATTGGCTTTGCGCTTGGGCTGGTCATTGCGGCGATTCTCCTCATTTACCGGAGAAACTGGCTTTCCAAATTGCGCGACCGATTAGCATCGGATGGAATCACTGCAAATGAGGTTGTCTGGTTCCGGTCAGAGCTAACGTCTGCAGAGCGAAAATCGCTCGGCGAAATGGAGAAGAATAATCCCCTTCTCGCCGATGCATTCGAGGAAACGCTGGCTAGCCGGCTGACCGCAACCCGGATTATGTCCCGGTCACGCAAGGAGATGCTGAAAATTGAGCGACACATCAATCGCGCACGGACAGTGAAAACACCCGAATCGGCTTCGCTGCAAAAGGATCTGGAAGAGGACCACAAACGGCTCAAAGCCGTGTATACGCAGGCCAGCGAACATCTGAATCAGGCCAAAACACGCTTGCAGGTGATCGAAACGACCGCGAACCGCAAACTCAGCCAGGGAGAGACCGAGCAGATGATGCGACGCTTGGGCAGCGCGCAGGACCAGTTGCCATTGGTTCTCGAAATCGCCCAACTGGAACAACAAATCCTCCGCGAAGGCGCACCGCAGGCCGATAAAGCGTTAGGAAGCAGCTGATTTGGCTGCTTTGAGTTTCGTTAGCTGATAAACCCCTGGCGCCAACCGCTGCGCAAACCCTTCATCTACAAGTGCCCAGTTACCCAGGCCGGCTTCGGGCGATCTGAGTCCCGTCACGCGTGCCAACTCGCCACGCAGAGTCATGCCGGCGCCAGATAGATACGCGCGCGCAATCTCTTTCAGCGCGACTTCCCGGTCGACAGTCTCATTGAGCTGATCGGCGAACCG
>DASSCG010000151.1:0-4266 GCA_035697925.1 Pyrinomonadaceae bacterium | reverse complement strand
AAACGAACGCCTTGTTGTCATTCACGGACTTGGTTTCGAAGATTTGCAATCCGCGCCAGGTGGATGTCTGTGACCACTCGCGGATGTCCTGAACCTCTATTTCCGATCTGGTGCGTGAATGGGTAGAGGCGACGATGAAGTCGATTGCTCCGACTACGAAGGCTGAATAGCGAGCTCGCATTAATTCTTCCGCAGTTTGGCTGTCTCGCTCGCCTTTGATTATTGGCTCGCAGCAATCCGCAAAGCGTGCACCAGAGCCGCATGGGCATTTTTTATCGTTGTCGGTCATAGATTAATCGGTAAGAAGAGGTTCGATTGTTTATAGAACAGCTGCGCGACCCGATGATCACCAGCAATCGTGCCCTTGTTATTGAGTTATAGATTGCATGTTAGTTCTTTTCACAAACATTGTCGCTGTTCTTTAAGGTAAGTCTAGGGTGGGTAATTTCTTGGTAGTGTCCATTCTCTCGTTCTTAAAATGCAGTTCGTGTCATGGCGAAAAGAAGGACGAACCACGAAATCACACGAAACATCACTAAACATTCGGTGTTTTGCGTGCTGTTTCGTGGATCGTCTTATTTCAAGCACAAATTCGGACAGCTAAGAAACACACCTTGAGACTGACTCCGAAAAGTTGAATAATGCCTCGCTTTCTCGCAGCGCAGATCACCTCAGCAATCGTCGCGCTTCGCTAGTGCATTCTGTCTTCTGCTTTGGGCAGAGACCTCACAATGTTCTCTCTTTGCCGGAGGCTAACCCATGTATCGACCAAATTTCTGCTGCGAATGTGGAGCAAGGATCCTGCGTCTGCATTGGCATTTCTGGACCAGTCGGAAATTCTGCCGGGAATGCTCGCAGCGTTTGCTTAAACAACGTTTGAAAGTTCCTCTCGCTGCCTCGATCGTGCTGTTTAGTCTCGGCATGATCGTGGGGCGTGCACAAAGGCCGGCGCAGCCGCCCCTGATCATTGAGCGCAGCGTTAACTCTCCTCTCTCTGATTCGGAAATCAAGGCTAAGACTGATGTGAACTCGGCTGGAGCCAAACCTGGTTCAAGCACCTCATCTGACTCTCAATCAGCTACCAATGAGGAGTTGATTTACATTTGTGGCGCCCGGACAAAGAAAGGTACGCCGTGTTCCCGGCGTGTGCATAGTCCGGTCCGTTGCTGGCAGCACAAGGGCGATCCCGCGATGCTGCCACCCGAAAAGCTGAAGGTCCGCGAGTGACCTTGCATCGAACGATGTAGTCTCGAGAACCCTAAAGCGTTAGCCATGGGCCAGAATGAGTGAGTAAGGCCACTCAACTACAGAACCGTGCGCGGTAGCGACCGGATCGTAGACTTTTGCGGCGAGATTAAAACTTAAGGACGTGAGAGTTACATATTAAATACGTTGATCGTAGGATCCGGTCGCTACCGTTCCCGGTTCTGAAGTCGAGTGGTCTTGAGCCAGATACTTAAGCATTGAGTCTGTGCCTCAGCTACCGCTCCGGGTTCTGAAGTGGAGAGGCATCGAACGATGATAGAATCTCTCAGCCACACACCCAATGAAGCTAAAGGCGACCGCTCGAGTTCAAAGGAGTCGCGAAACTGATTCGGATTATGTGTCCAATTAACCTAGCAGCTGAATCATGACTTTCCAGCCGACGTGGACTGTTTTCCTCACACTTAATATCTATTTGAATCGACACACTTTTTCGACATCGGATCCCAATTTGGACGGGCATAATCTGCTCTTGAGTACTTTAAGACCAGTGAGGATCAACTAAACGTGACCAGTCCCTTGCTTAGTGTCGTGATGCCAGTCCATAACACTCGTGCCTTCCTGGATCAGAGTATTGCCAGCATCTTGAATCAGACTCTAACGAGTTTTGAGCTAGTGATTCTCGATGACGCTTCCACAGATGGTTCATCTGACGTGGCGCAAAATTGGGCTCGACAAGACAGCCGCATTGTCCTTCATCACAGCAAGCACCAGCTAGGACCGGTAGGAAGTTCAAACTTCGTTGTATCCAGATCCACAGCGGCGATCATCGCGCGAATGGATGCGGACGATGTTGCACACCCGGAAAGACTGAAGCGACAACACGACATCATCAGTGAGCAAGCAGACGTTGTAGCCGTCGGGACTCTCTCTGAAGGAATCGACTCAAACGGCCGACTCGTCCGTCCCAGAGATCGCTGGCGCCTGGTTCGCCGCTCTGCTTTTACACCCTTTCCACATGGCTCAGTGATGTTTCGAAGAGAGGCTTTTGATCGGATTGGTGGCTATCGCCACGACTCTCCCCATGGTGAAGACCAGGATCTTTTTAGACGAATGTCGCTCGTGGGTCGCATAGTTACTCTGCCAGAAGTTCTTTACAGTTATCGCTATCATTTGACCAACGCGACCTATTCAATTTATGCCAGAGATGAGAAATCAAATGGCTCATATGACTCTCAGAATGTTGTAGCCACTCTCTATTCGTTGGGAGCGATGCGTCTTTGGGCTGGCTATTCGCCAGACATTCTTGGCGAGATGCTGGCGGAAAAATCCTTGCGACTTGATGCGGCAACTTTGAAAACCCTGACCTGGGCGAGCTGGGGAAGCTTGAGTCCCGGCAGTCTTAGATACTTTCTGCGCACTATGATTCGCGCGCGTGACCTTGTGCTCGGGCTGCATATTAAGAACGGGAGACCCTACGAATGGCGCTCCGAGTAATCGTGGTAGGGATGGGAGCCCGGGGGCAGGAGTGGGTGCGTCAACTTCGCAATAACGCTGCCTATGAAATTGTGGGTTGCGTGGAAGTGGACCACGCACGTGCGCAACATGCATGTCAGGCTTTAAACATCCCGCCAACACAATGTTTCACAGATCTAAACGTAGCACTGAACGAGCTTAACGTGCAGGCTGTTGTTGTTGCGACTCCTGTTGAAGACCATAAAGCGACCTGCGAATCAGCGCTCCGGCGGGGTTTAGCGGTGCTGGTGGAAAAACCGTTCACCGCGACTTTGCCGGAGGCCTTGCAGCTTGTGAAGCTAGCTGAAGAAAAAGGCTTGCCTCTCATGGTCGCACAGAACTATCGCTACCTGCGCTCCTTTCGAACAGCCAGACGAGTCATCGCTGAGGGTGTACTGGGACGGGTGGGAATTGTTGTTTGTCAGTACTTTCGTGTTCCGCATGAAATGGCCAACTCCCTCTCACGCCTGGAGCACAGTGTGCTTTGGGGTATGGGTGTCCATCACCTTGACACGCTTAGATACATCCTTGGAACAAACGTAACGCGGGTAATGGCTGAGAGCTTTACACTTCCGTGGGGGCAACTGCCGAAGGGCGCCTCTCTAAGAGTCATGCTTTCCATGGATGATGACGCGCGCGTGTTTTACTCTGCGACTTACGAATCCAGCGGACATGAGTTTTTTGAGCGAGGCCAGGAGTTCTACACGCGCTTTGTTGGGGAGCGAGCTACCCTGCACGTCTTCCAACGCTGGTTATTGCTTTGCGAACGCAACAAGCTTCCGCGACTACTTCGGCGAGGTGCCCGGGCCATCACTGAGGAGCAAGTATTGCTCCGGCAATTCGAGCGTTTGTTGCTCGCCAATGAGGAGCCCGATTCAAGTGGCCGCGACAACTTGCAAACGATGGCTATAGTCGAAGCATGCGTTCGTTCCACGAACGAACAAAGGTGGATTAATCCCCAGGAGCTACTTCATGACTGTGAGTAACGTTCCGAGAGTATTAGCTTTTGCGCTTGACGCTGCCGAGCCTACGCTCATTCAAAGGATGATTGAGCAGGGAGAACTGCCGGCAATGAAATCTTTGCTTTCGGCGGGAAGGTGGTTGAGCGTGAAGTCCCCAGCTGATATAGGCAGCGGTTCCGTTTGGCCGACTTTCTTCACCGGCGAGGAGACGCAAGTACATGGACTCTATGGCGAATGGTGTTGGGAAGCTGAGCGGATGGGATTGAAGCGCGTAGACGCGAAAACACTGATTCCTTTTTGGAAACGACTTGCAGAGAGCCAGCTCAGAGTCGGAGTCCTTGATATTCCGTTTCTGCCGTTGATTGGTCTAAAGGATGGGTTTGAAGTATCAGAATGGGGTGCTCATGACTTAACTGAGGGACGTGTTGAGGCCGCTCCCGAACGAGTGGCTCAACTAGTTTCAAAATGGCCGGCCCACCCGTTATCTTATGACCGCCTGGACTCTGCTGGACCTGATGATTACGAAGGTTTGCGACGATTAACCTCCACAAGTTTGGAGGGGATCAGGCAAAGAGGCTCGTTGGCG
>DASSCG010000150.1:0-2484 GCA_035697925.1 Pyrinomonadaceae bacterium | reverse complement strand
GTTTTTAAGAGTGTATTTCTCATCTTTGTCCCCTTTCGTTTCGTGAGTTTCAGGTATTTCAGCAAACTTGATTGATCTCGAGGAATTCACTTTTTAGGCACAACCACTAACAACCCCTTGTACATTCCTTCGTAGAGTTTGCGTGCCAGATCCGCATCGAGTAACTGAAGCATTTTGTATTGCTCAAACGCACCGCTTCTATTCCCAAGCGCGACATAAGTCCTACCCAGATGAAGGCGGACCACCGCATCATTCAGATTGAGCGAGATTGCCGCTCCCAGATGCTTTTCAGCTTCGTCATATCGGCGCAGGTTGAAGTAGGCGACGCCTAAATTATGATGGGCTTCTTTTAATTGCGGCATCAGCTTGATCGCCTGCTTGAAGAATTCTGCAGCCTTCGTGTGCTGCTTCAGGCTTTTGTAAGAAATTCCCAGGTTGTTGTAGGCCTCGGCGTAATTGGGCCTGAAGCCAAGGGCTTGCTTGAAAGAATCTATAGCTTCGTTGAACAACCCCAGACGGTTATATGCCGCACCCATATCGTTGAATGCCAGCGCATAGTCGCGCCTCAGTTGAACCGCCCGTTTGCAAGCGTCAACTGCTTTCCAATATTGGCCAAGGTGATAATAGGCGAAGCCCAGCCCGCGGTAGGCTTCACCCAAAGTGGGTTTCAGGCGAATAGCTTCCTTGAAGGAAGTAATTGCTTCGCTATACAAACCAAGGTCGTTGTATGCCTCCCCTAAATTCCTATGTGCCTCAGCTAAATCGGGTTTAAGGCTTAGGACCTGACGGAAGACATCAACTGCCTCCTTATACTGCCGCGCCGTGTATTGCATGACGCCTTTGTTGTAGAGCGATATGACGACACCTGTTTCTTGATCTAACTTTTCCTCCTGCGGCAGGGCTGAAGAATTGACGAACACGACAAATAGAGCGGCACCCCAAAGAGAGTTCCATCGTTTCATTGCGAGCCCCTTTCCCGTTAGAGCTGTCGATGCACCAAACAGCAATGCAGAGCTAAGCGGAGCTTGAATCTACATAACTAGTCTTTCGCTGCAACGCCGATGGATAACACCAGCTGTCGAGCGACCACGGTCTTCCTCAACTCGCGTTCCTGCCGCTGCATCACCAGCTCGCGTCCAGAGTTGTTTCCAGTTATCCAGATTTGAGAGAGAAAATGCTGACTGCCATACTTCTTAAAGATCAGCTTGGTTCTGTTCTGTGTTTTGCTCGCCTGGACGCCCGTGGTAATAAATAAGGCAGTCAGATGACTATCTTTACTCTGTAGCAGCCATATGGCGTCCGAATCGGTTCGATTGCGCCTCGCGACGTATTCGCCTGCCGGCAGAGTTTTATTCCCAACGTTGAAGTTGAATGGGATGTTAATTACTTCGGTTTGAGCATGTACGGTCGCTGCTGTCGTCACTAACAGCACAGCTAAAACCGTAAATAGTTTTAAAATACCGTTCATGATTAATTCTCCTTTTCCTTCGTGAAGGTTTTCTGGATTTAAAACTGCCTTCACCAGAACATGTGCGAGTCAGGCAAAAACTCCCTCAGTCCATTTCGATGAGTGATACAATCCCTGGCCATCTCGCCTATTACGGCAATCGCGCCATGTCTTCCACTTCGGATCCCGGCCAAGTGACACAGCTCTTAGAGCGTTGGGGTCGCGGCGATCAGTCCGCGTTGGACGAACTGACGCCGCTGGTCTACAACGAACTTCGTAACGTTGCCGACGCGTACCTGCGCCGCGAACGGCCCGACCACACGTTGCAAGCGACTGCGCTAGTTAACGAGGCGTACCTAAGACTCATTGGCCAGAAACATGGCCGTTGGCAGGGGCGAAAGCACTTCTTCGGCATCGCTGCGCGGCTGATGCGGCAGGTGTTAGTCGAGCACGCTCGCAAGCACAAAGCTGAGAAGCGCGGAGGCGGGCGCGTGGCCGTGACGTTGGAACAATTCGCCGAGGTTTCTAGTACTCCGGACGTCGACATCTTGGCGGTCCATGAAGCATTGGAGCGCCTCGCTGTTTTCGACGCGCAACAGGCGGAGGTTGTAGAACTGCGGTTCTTCGGCGGCCTTTCGATCGACGAGACGGCGGAAATACTAGGAGTCGGGCACGCCACGGTCGAGCGTGAATGGACCATGGCGCGGGCGTGGCTCCGCAATGAGCTTAAGTAAGGGCAATCTTGCATGGCTCCAGCGAGAGGGAATGACCGATGTTCTACGCATGTAACAGTGAGAACTCTTTGACTTGGACCCGATCAGTAGCCGCTGCAGCTGCGGTATGACACCAGAACACTGGCAACACATTAAGGAAATCTTTTATGCGGCGCTGGAGCGGCCGCCTGACGAGCGTGAATCATTCATCGATTTAGTTTGCAGTGGTGACGAGGAAACGCGCCGTGAAGTGTCCCGACTCATCTCAGCGCACCTGGAGACCGGTGAGTTCCTGGCTGTTCCCGCCTTCGATGTCGCTGCGAA
>DASSCG010000149.1:0-2664 GCA_035697925.1 Pyrinomonadaceae bacterium | reverse complement strand
CAGACGCCAATTCGTGTATCCATGAATATGTCCGTCTTCCTCCCCGCATTGCTCGTAGAGTGAGCCCAGGCCTTCATTCAGCCAGGGCGGGCAGGCAGGGAAGTTCGCTTCCATAAATGGATGCACAATCTCGTGCACCAAAGTGCCGCCGCCCGTACCAATGTTCATGATAAGTGCCTTGTGATGGCTCGAATAGTATCCATACGGAGTAGTGGGTTCCTCACCAAAGATGAGCTTGTTATGTTTCTCGTAAGAGGCTTCATCTTTGAAGAGCCATACGTCCAGGATCGTATTCGGATCTTTCACAAAAAAATCCTGCTTCAGTTTATCGACGGCCCACTTCACCGTACCCTCTGCCCGACGTTGCACTTCATGTCGGGGTTCGTCGCCCACGACGACGAAGGGTGACTGCACCACAATCGAGAAATCCTCGGATGGTAGTCGTTTCTTGAGTTGCGCAACGTGTTTCGCAAAATCTGCTTGTGTGAATGTTCCAGAGGCTTCCGCTGGCGTGGTTTCGCGGGTTTCAACGATTTTGCCGCCGTAATTATGAGCTTGAACCTCCAGGGCGGCTGGTTTGCGCCACTGGCAGGCAAGCGTTACGAGGACAACTACGATCAGAAAGTGAACTGGGCGCATACGCTGACACCTCTCTCAGTCTTCTTGGAGGCATTATGATCTCATCCCTGAAAGGGATGAATCGAATAGCCGTGGGCGAGCGTTTCGCGACGCCCCGTAGTCGTTAAAAACAGGTCTGACCCTGAAAGGGTCATATAACTAATCCGGGCCTCACGTCGATTCGGGTTTTCTCGCTTGAGAAGTTCGACCCTTTCAGGGTCGAGAATTGGATTGCCAGATTTCCGGGGGCGGTGCCCCCGGCTATTAACTCCCACGCCTTCAGCGTGAAGGATCATTGCAAAGCCTCAGCGTGAAGAATCATTACTATTTACCCGCGCTGGCATCTCAGAACTTTGATGACTGCGACGTCCGGCCGTTGCCTGAGGATTTCCTACTGAATACAACCACTCGGACTGGGAGGATAGCTAATTCGAAATTCATCTTCCTCTCGTGTATCATCTTTCCGCCCCACAATCTTCAATGCTCGTTCAAAACAAATGAATCCAATCAAACGCGCTCGCACGAACCATCAACTTATTGCCACCGGCCAACAACTTCTCCTTTTCATCCTTCTGCTGATACTTCAGCAGGGACCATCATTCGCACAACAACCGAAACCAGCGCCCGACCCAAGCCGGCTGACGGTCGAGTCAATTTTTACTTATCGAACTCGCTCCCTGGGACCAGTACAGTGGCAGCAGGATGGCGCTGCGTATCTGGCGCTCGAGCCTTCTCCAGGCAAGAAAGGATTTCTCGACATCGTGCGTTACGACGCCCTTACGGGCGACCGCACGATTAAGCTGTCTGCGGAAAAGCTTACGCCAGCATCCGCGTCTGAACCCTTGCTGGTTGAAAACTTTGACCTTAGTGAGGACGGCCAGAAACTACTGGTATTCACCAAGTCTGAACGCGTTTGGCGCAGCAATACTCGCGGCGATTATTGGGTAGTCGATCTCAAAGATGGCAGCCTCCGTAAGCTTGGTGGGACTGCGGCGAAACCATCGACGTTGATGTTTGCCAAGTTCTCGCCCGATGCAACGCGCGTCGCATATGTGCGCGAGAATAACATTTACGTTGAGACTCTGACCGGGGCAGACGGGAGCAATATCAAACAAATTACTAATGATGGCTCAAAATACATCGTTAATGGCACCTTCGATTGGGTTTACGAAGAAGAACTGTTCTGCCGCGACGGTTTTCGTTGGAGTCCTGACGGAAAGCATATCGCTTTCTGGCAGCTCAATTCGGAAGGAGTTAAAGAGTTCCAGCTCATAAACAATACTGCGGGCCTTTATCCGGTCATCATATCGTTCCCATATCCGAAAGCCGGCGAGACAAACTCCGCCGCTCGTGTTGGTGTGGTGCGGGCCACTGGCGGCGCCACTCGTTGGTTCGACATCGCTGGCGATCCGCGAAACAACTACCTCCCAAGGATGGAGTGGGCCGCCAGTTCGGATGAAGTTGTTATCCAACAACTGAACCGGTTGCAAAATACTAACATTGTCATGTTAGGTGACATTCGCACGGGCAAGGTTCGGCCGATACTCACCGAGAAGGACACTGCCTGGGTCGATGTTGGTTGGGGCGATCTTGATTGGAACAAGACCGGCCTTGCGCGCGGAGACGTCGAATGGATTAACGCGGGAAAGCGTTTGCTCTGGACCAGCGAGCGCGACGGTTGGCGCCACATCTACTCCGTGTCGCGCGACGGCTCCGATGTGAAGAACATTACTCCGGGCGACTACGATGTGATGGGAGTCGAAAAAGTTGACGCAGCAAACGGATGGCTTTATTTTCGCGCCTCACCGGAAAACTCGGGCCAGCGTTATCTGTATCGAACCCGCCTGACGGGAGAGGGCAAAGCTGAAAGGCTCAGTTCTGAACCAGGCACACACGCTTACAACATTTCCCCTCGCGGCGATTTGGCTATGCATTACTTCTCGACTTTCAACCGTGTCCCCAAGACAGAGATTATCAGGCTGCCGGACCATACGGTTGCGCGGGTGCTAATCGACAATGCTGCTTTGCAAGAGCGCATTGAGAAAC
>DASSCG010000148.1:0-3646 GCA_035697925.1 Pyrinomonadaceae bacterium | reverse complement strand
GGCTTGGGCATTCCAGCCCACTGGCGGTGGTCAGACGTTGGGCCCGTCATCGGGCAACACGGCCAACCACCCGCTGCAACTGAAGCCAATATGATCGCAGGTAGCGAACGATCATCGTGACGCGTACGCAACGGCAGTGATGACTGCGCCAAAGTCAAAATGAAAAAGGAGACTATCTTAGCCGGGATAGCCCCTCGCCGAGTTAGAGCTAAATCGGGCGGCAGATTCATATTTGTAGTCACACACCTTTTCCCGTATCCCCCTTCGCACGGAACCGAGTTGCGAATTTTCAAGCTACTCCAAGGTCTGAAAAGCGAAGGTTATAGAGTGATTCTTGTCTTATGTGAGGAACCCGCACCTGGCCAGCAATTAAACGGACTTAAGGAATTTGTTTATGCCGTCGATTGGGTGCGCCCGGCCTTGCGAACCAGACTCGGAAGACGCTTGCCTCGACTGAGACAATTTCTCTGGCCTAAGGTTGAACCGCTCGTCAGAAAAGTATGGAGGCCGCGGGATATCCCCAACCCGGCCGATCTATTCGAGAACATTCCAAGCACAGTCGGAGATGATTGGAAGAAGAAGGCAATCGCACCGCCCCAACTTCCTGTCCTTGTCGCAAAACTGGCGCGCAAATACAAGCCGGCCTGCGTGATTGCCGAATACATTTTCCTTACAGATAGTTTTGCGCTGCTGAAGCCGGGTGTTCTCAAGATTGTAGACACAATTGATGTCTTCTCGTTGAGAGGGAAGCAGGTTGTTGAGTACGGAATTCACGACGATCCGTGGAATTGTACACCTGAAGAGGAGCGAGCCTATCTCTTGCGATCGGATGTGATTATCGCGATCCAGGGGACGGAAGCGGACGTCCTCCGGAAGCTTGTCCCGGAGCGGAAGGTACTGACGGTAGGACTCGATTTCGAAGTGGATGACTCTGCTGCTTCGGGGAGGTGCCAATCGAACACGATAACACTCGTTGCTTCCGACAGCCCGCTCAACGTGCACGGCGTGAGAGGCTTTTTGTCCGAATGTTGGCCGCTTATCAAGGCCGACCATCCCGCGGCGCGACTTCATGTTGTTGGCTCTATTTGCGCGAGCGTTACGGTTGAGGACCCTGCAATTAGCCATACGTTGCGTGCAGCGAATTTGAAAGAGGTCTACCGGCAATCCCGAGTCGTTATTAATCCTACAATCGCCGGCACGGGAATCAAGGCAAAGAGCGCTGAAGCACTATCACATGGTAAACCACTGGTGGCGTGGCCTCTTGGAGTTGATGGACTTGACTATAACGGTGATGCCCCATACGTGGTCTGTGAGTCCTGGTCAGATTTTGCAGCAACAGTTGTGCGTATCTTGCGATCTGAGACGGAAGCTAACGCATTGAGCGAACGGGCTCTGGCCTACGCGAAGGAGAGGTTTCAGCCCAGGAGTGTTTACCAACCGCTTAGCGCATATCTCAGAGCGGTGGAGTCGAATAAGATTGAACCTCACTCCCAGCGTGTAGCCGTTCTTACGCGATGAGCTTTCAGATTTCGGTCATCACGTGCGCGCACAATCCGAGGCCAGACCATTTGCGGCGCGTTCTCACCGCTCTGGGGGAACAGGCACTGGACAAGCAGCGTTGGGAGTACTTGTTAGTCGACAATGCAAGCGACCAACCGCTTAGTTTGCAATTTGATTTATCTTGGCATCCAAATGCACGGCACATTAAAGAGGAGAGTCTCGGACTAACATGGGCACGTCTACGAGCAATACAAGAATCAACTGCCGACCTGTTGGTCTTCGTTGACGATGATAACGTTCTTGATCCGGACTATCTCGAACAGGTGGTTCGACTGGCGGCTGACTGGCCCGAGATTGGGGCCTTTAGCGGGCAGGTGCGACCTGAGTTCGAAGAGCCGCCCGCTGAATGGACCAGGAAGTATTGGAATCGGCTGGCCATTCGCGAATTCAACAAGGATCGTTGGTCAAATATTCCCTGCCTGGATGAGACCACCCCTAACGGAGCCGGCTTGTGCGTGCGGCGGAAAGTAGCCCTCGAGTATGTTGCCTATCACGCGAATGGAAAGAGAAAGATTGTCCTGGACCGAACCGGCTCAAATTTTCTATCGGCTGGAGATCTGGACCTGGCAGCCACCGCCTGCGACCAAGGCCTCGGCAACGCTCTATTTGCTTCACTGAAACTCACGCACTTGATGCCGCGCGAACGGCTGCGTGAAGACTATCTCCTCCAACTTATGGAAGGCCAAACCTTCTCAGCGTTGATCTTGAATTCCTTTAGATCCAATGGACAGCAGCCGCTGCGCGTTAGCTTAAGGACAGCTGTAGCCGAGCGGTTGAGGCTGGCAATGATGGATGCAAGAGATCGGCGTTTTGTTCGGGCTGCTCGGAAGGGACAACGAAACGCGCTGCGATTCCTGGCTAATGGAGCCAATTCCAAGCTTTGAGATCTCATTCCCAGCTACGAGTATTGTTGGTTCCGGATTCCATCCACTGGGTTACCGGCACGATTGCACAATCCATCGCGCGGTTTAACCCCTGGATCGAAGCGACAATTGCCTCCGGACCAGTAATTGACACTATTTTTGCCGAGCAGCCGGAGTTGATGCGCAACTTCGACCTGGTGCATTTCACCTGTCCCTATGCTTCCAGGGAATGGTTGCCGCGGTTTCGCCATCTGGCACCTTGCGTAACTAGTCATCATCACGTAACGGAATGGAACCTCGTCAAACACAACATCGATGGCGATGCGATTATTGTTGGCTCGCCCGAATGGGCTGCAGACCTGCAAGCACGCGGTGCGGATCTAGCGAAAGTGTTTTGTGTTCCCTATGGAGTGGATGCCGGACGGTTCGCCCCGGCAACAGACAGCGAACGTGCAGCGACGCGAAAGAAATTGGGTATTGGCCCGCGCAGGATTGTCATCGGTTTTTTCGGCAAGAACAGCAGCAACGACGACGATCGCAAAGGCGTCGACGTTTTCACCGAGGCGATTCTCCAGCTGAAGCAGAGTCTACCGGAACTGGCCATTTTGATCGTTGGACCAGGCTGGCAGGAATTGGTAAGCCATCTGAAGACATCGGGAGTGAGATGCATTTGGTTCCCTTACATTGAGGATCTCGATGATCTCGCTGGCTTATATCATGCATTGGATTTCTACTGGGTCACATCGCGAATAGAAGGCGGTCCGGTAACTCTGCTCGAAGCCATGAGCAGCAAAGTCTGTTGTCTAACTACGCCCGTAGGCATTGCCCGCGAGATAGTGCAAGACGGGGGTAATGCAATCCTGTTGCCTTTCAACGATGTGCAAAGTTTTGTCCAACGCACTCTGCTGCTGGCCGCCGATCTATCCGAGCGTAAACGCATAGGTGGCAACGCCCGCGAGACAATTCTCAAAGAAATGGATGTGGGAATCACGAGCCGCCGGGTTGAAGAGGTTTATGCCAAGGCGTTCACCAACTTCGCCGCCAGACATCAGGGGCAATTGACGGACCGTTTACCTGAATTCGCCGCACATTCGATACAGACTGGTAGTACTCCAAGTAAAGAAGTATCGATTCCCTTAAACGGCTTTCCAGTTGAGATTCACCGCCGTGTCAGGATGCTCGAGGCACTCGCCTGGAGCGAGCACTTGCTGCTTTACCATCAT
>DASSCG010000147.1:0-3925 GCA_035697925.1 Pyrinomonadaceae bacterium | reverse complement strand
CGCCATCCCCTTATCCGCGCTGATCTTCGTCAAGGCCGCCGTCAACGTGGTCTTCCCATGGTCCACGTGCCCGATCGTCCCGATATTCACATGCGGCTTCTTGCGCTCATATTTCGCCTTCGCCATAAATCACTCCTTCTTTTCAAAACACTGGAGGCATTCTCCTGTCGCGCAAAACACTTAGAATGTCTGTCCGCTCGCCAAGAGCAATCATGCGGGCTCCCGGTCGCATGATATGGAGCCCACGACGCGGATCGAACGCGTGACCTCGTCCTTACCAAGGACGTGCTCTACCAACTGAGCTACGTGGGCCATATCAGGGAAATACACCATTCGCGAAGGGGTCCCGTTGGTGGTCAGTATCGATCGTCTATCGCTTGGTGCCCGATTTCACTTGCCTTATGGCGTCTCACGTCTTCTTGGAGCGGGCGGTGGGAGTTGAACCCACGACAGCCAGCTTGGAAGGCTGGGACTCTACCGCTGAGCTACGCCCGCCTTAATTGCATCCTGAGGTGATTGAGAACGCCGGAGCGACGCCTTGTTCAAACCCTCCGGCACTGCCGTCAGCAATTGCCTGCTTTGGTGGGCAGGCAAGGATTCGAACCTTGGAAGCCGATGGCAACAGATTTACAGTCTGCCCCCTTTGGCCACTTGGGTACCTGCCCAAATCTCCGTCGCAATACCTTTGATCGTAAAATAGTCCTCGTTTCGCATCAGTATATGATGGGAAAAGAAGAGTAGGCTGGTCCACGCACAGCACCTCCCGTCCTCGAAATTAAAGAGGAAGTGATGAGCAGCGGATACAGCCTTGTTCAGGAAACGGCTGATTCTATTGATGAAGTAACTTTAAGTCAAGTACCCACGGGCCAGAAAGAATTTTAAAGCGCGCGCTCTCAATGGAGTCGAGTGCTTCCCGCCTCATGGCTTCGGTATCTCGGGAAATGAGTGCTGGCATCAAAGTGATAAAGGACAGTGTATTCAAGCGGTTGCAGGGCTACTTCGCAAGACATGGATGGACGCACGTTCGTTTGGGTCCGAGTCAAAACACGGACCACCTGCTTGACAAACTCTGCTGAGAACTCCAAGGGTCCCGCCATGAGCCGTTCAATTTCTTCTTTCGAGAGCCGGGACTGAGGGGCCAAAAAACGCTTTCTCGTCACACTCCGTTCGGCAGGCTCCTCAGGTTCATAATATCCGCGTAACTTTCCCTCTCTGTCAGCCTCCTCCAGACGCCGAAGCCATGCGTCACGGTTTTTGCCACGCTTTTGAAGTGAGCGGTCCGGTCCTTGTCGAAGCTCCAGCTGACTCCAGACGGTCCAGCCGACAAAAACGGCCCATGCTTCATTCAAGGCCTCCCACGATTCATGTTCGGTGAGAAATCGCTCCTCGGTTTCCGACCTTCGCTGGACGACCGGCGTGATCAAGACGGCGCCGTATCGACAGCGCTGCTGCTCGCGGGCAAAAACGAGCAGCGGGTTGGTTTGCCCTTGCGCCTCCAACGTCATCAAATAATCCATATAGGCGTGAAACAGTTCATGGTAGAGCGTTTCCATCTCTGCATGTGTCAGTCGAGCGAGAGGTTTCAGCGTTCGACCTGCCACATTAAACGTGAGCGTTCGATTCAACACCATGCGATGATCGCCTAAATGGTATTCGGCCGCGAAGGCCTGCAGATCGTCGAACTCAAAGTGAACGAAGTCAGTGGGCACCGCTTTTAGAAACTGCGTGGGCAGTCCCAACTCCTCAGCTTCTGCTGTAATTTGCTTCCAGAGATGTGCCGAGGAAGCCGACTGGTCGACACCTTCTGCGGCGACGCCTGTTGCCGACAGACAAAGACTCAGCGCGGCGAGAGCCAGCGAGATGGCACGTTTCATCGACTGAAGAAGTGCAACCAGGGGCAGCTCCCACTAGGTCAAACCAGGCTAAAAATCGCCCCGCCCGTATCCCCAGTCGCTCTGATACCCCTCTTCAACCAAGGCAAGCTGATCAAAGAGGTCTGGAGAAACCGGATCGAGGAACCGGGTCGGCTTCGAGAGCAACATGCCGCTGCCCTTATCGAATACATTGATGGGATACGTGAGGTACAAATGCCGCTTCGCGCGGGTGACGGCCACATAAAACAGGCGCCGTTCTTCCTCAAGCTCTTCGTCGGTGACGAACGAATAGAGCGAGGGAAATTTTCCATCGACCACCCAAATGACAAAGACACATTGCCATTCCAAGCCTTTGGCCGAATGAATAGTCGACAAGACCATCCGTTCCTCATCGCGATCCGGTGCGTCTACGTCCACCGCGCTGTCTGGAGGTTCCAGCGCAAGATCGGATAAGAAGGTATCGACTTGAGGGTATCCTTCCGCAATCGTATGCAGATGATCGAGGTCCCGAATCCGCTTCGGATAGTCATCGTATTGCTCTTTGAGAATCGGCAGATAGTACTCATAGATATGACTGACCTGCTCAGCAGTCCGTTTGTCCTCCGCTCCGGAAAGAGTTTCGAGACTATGGGCCAAATTCTTCAGACCTTGCGCCGAACGTCCGGTAACGGCGCGCAACGTGTCGTACGGCTTGTCCGACTTCACCAAGGTTGTCAACAAATCTTGAGCCTTCTTAGGACCGACCCCTTCAACCAGCATCAAAACCCGATGCCAACTCACGGTGTCGAAAGGGTTCGCTACGACGCGCAAGTGCGCCAATAAATCTTTGACGTGCGCGGTTTCAATGAACTTGACGCCTCCGCGTTTAATAAACGGCAACCCCCGCCGCGACAACTCGATTTCGAGATCGAACGAATGAAAGCTCGATCGGAATAGCACGGCCACCTCGTTTAGAGGCACGCCTTCCTCTCGCAATTCGAGGATTTTCTGAGCGATGAATCGAGACTGCGCATTCTCCCCGGCGGCTTCTGCCAGCGTTGGCAGCGGTCCATCCAATTTCCGCGTAAAAAGATGTTTGGTGTACTTTTCAGCTGCTTGCTCGATGATTGAATTTGCCAGGTTCAATATTGGCTGCGTACTTCGGTAGTTTTCCTCCAATTTATAGATCGTCGCGCCGGGAAACAGGGTCGGAAACTCCATGATGTTCTTAAACGTCGCCCCTCTGAACGCATAAATCGACTGACTATCGTCTCCAACTACCATCACATTCTGATGAGATACCGCCAGGTTCCTGATGACATCCGCCTGCAGCCTATTGGTGTCTTGATATTCGTCCACCAGAATGTAGCGATACAACCGCGCAATCGATTGCCGCGCCGTCGCATCCTGCATGAGCAGCTGGCGAAGCAGTACAAGGAGATCATCATAGTCCACTAACTGCCGTTGACGTTTCGCTGCTCGGTAACCTGTCTGGAGTTGGCCGAGCGCATCAAGATGATCCGCAAAGTGGCTAAACTCCTCCATAAGAATGTCATCCAAGCTACGCAGTGTGTTCTCTGATTTGCTGAAGATTTCCGCGATGGTACTCTTCCGCGGAAAACGCTTGTCTTTTTCATTGAGCCCAAGTTGCGACCGCACGAGCGCAATCAGATCTTCGGCATCACTTCGATCTAAAATGGTGAATCCCGGCTCCAAGCCGACGCCCCTGCCATAGCGCCGCAGCAGCATATTGGCGACAGAGTGAAATGTTCCTCCGCACACCCGCTCGCTTCGCGTTCCAATCAGCTCGCCGGCTCGTTGCAACATTTCCTGCGCCGACTTGCGCGTAAACGTGAGCAGAAGAATGTTGGAAGGATCAACGCCCGAATCAATCAGATAGGCCACGCGATAGACGAGTGTACGAGTCTTCCCGCTTCCGGCGCCGGCAATCACAAGCGACGGCCCATCGCCTGCCGTGACGGCCGCCAGTTGCTGGGGATTCAAGGCTGCCGCGTAATCGATGGATAGCGTGCGAGGAGCGGCATCCTCGAACTGGCGTTTCAAGATGTATG
>DASSCG010000146.1:0-10710 GCA_035697925.1 Pyrinomonadaceae bacterium | reverse complement strand
CCGGTTCTGAGCCTTGTGTCCGGCGGCATCATTCTGATTCTGGGCCTTAGTCTTTTCGTTACGAGATTGCGCTCAGCGCTTGGAAATCCGCAACATGCTCATGAGCACGTCCACTCACATGACGACAGCTTTTCAGTCTCGCACGAGCATGGTCATGAACACGTGCACAACCATGAAAACGTGGAATTGGAACACCAGGCGTTGACGCATACGCACGGCGGGCGCGAGCACACTCACTTGCCTCCTGGCGCCGATGGTTCGCCTGTTACATGGCGGAGTCTTTTGGCCCTCGGAGTTTCAGGTGGCTTATTACCTTGTCCTTCCGCGCTTGTTGTGTTGCTTTCAGCCATTTACCTGCATCGGATCGGATATGGACTTTTGCTCATTGTCGCTTTTAGCCTGGGCCTGGCCGGAGTCTTGAGTGCTATCGGCCTGACGTTCGTTTACGCCGGCCGCTGGCTGCGACGTACCACCGGCGAAAGGAGTTGGATCGCGAAGGTATCTCGAGTGGTGCCGGTCTTCAGCGCGTTAGTCATTGCTGGAGTCGGCGCGGTGCTGTGTTATGAAGCCCTGACTCAAGTCGGCATCCGCTTGGGAACGCTTCTTTCGGACAGGCCAAATCCCATTTCAACAGCATCGGTATTAACATTCGGTCTGCTGCTTGGACTTAAGCACGCGGTCGAAGCGGACCACCTGGCGGCGGTAACTACATTCGTAAGCGAACGAAAAAGTATTTTGGGAGCATCGCTCGTCGGAGGTCTCTGGGGCGCAGGCCATACGCTGTCCCTGCTCGTGGCCGGAATCGCGGTGATCTTGTTTCATTTGAGAATCAGCGAACGAACGGCGTTGGCTTTGGAATTCTGCGTCGGACTAATGCTGGTAGCCCTGGGCGCAAATGCGCTCCGGAAGCTCTTGCGTGGCGGCACCGTGCACCTGCACTGGCACCATCACGGCACTCACGTTCACGCCCATCCGCATGTTCATGACGTTCCGGACGAGCGCGAAGCACCGCACACCCATCACGGGTTACGACTCTCGGCACGTCCTTTCCTGGTGGGAATGGTCCATGGCCTGGCTGGCAGTGCTGCCTTAATGCTACTCGTGTTGTCGACCATTTCTTCACCCGTCGCCGGTTTGCTATACATTCTTGTGTTCGGCATTGGATCAGTAGGAGGCATGATGTTGATGAGTGCACTTGTTGGGCTTCCCTTAACGCTCACAGCGAATCGGTTCGCGCGCGCTCATTTCGTGGTCCGTTGCCTGGCTGGAATCTTCAGCCTCGGCTTCGGCCTGTTCATGGTTTACCAGATCGGCATTTCTTGACACTCCGTGGAGCGCGCCTGTAAACTCGCGTGCTTTCAAAATCCTAATCAATTTGAGACAAGAAACCGGCAGTGGATTCGCATTTAGGGATCTGCTTTTTTTGCGAAAGGACTGAATATGGGCGCGCGAAACAAGATTACAGTGGTGGGCGCAGGCAATGTTGGGGCTACCGCAGCTCACTGGCTCGCAGCAAAAGAACTGGGCGATGTAGCCCTGGTTGACATCGTTGAAGGTGTTCCCCAAGGCAAGGGCTTAGACTTGGCCCAGGCGGCGCCCATCGAAGGATTTGATGTTCGCCTGACCGGACTAAATGGTTATGACGGCACCGAAGACTCGGACGTAGTGATCATCACTGCTGGTTTGCCGCGCAAGCCGGGGATGAGCCGCGACGACCTTTTGAAAACCAATGCTGATATCGTAACCAAGGTGGTTGACGAAGTTGTTAAGAGATCGCCCAACTCAATTCTAATTATTGTCTCGAATCCTCTCGATGCGATGTGCCAGGTGGCCTTGCGACGCTCAGGCTTTCCTAAGCACCGAGTCATCGGAATGGCCGGCGTACTTGATTCCGCACGCATGCGGTGCTTTCTGGCCGAGGCTTTGGATGTTTCGGTTGAAAACGTAACAGCATTTGTACTCGGAGGTCATGGCGATACGATGGTGCCCTTGCCACGTTTTTCAACCTGCGCAGGGATTCCGATCACCGAGCTACTGCCCAAAGATAAGATTGATGCAATTGTGAAACGCACAGCCAACGGCGGAGCCGAGATTGTGAGCTTGTTGAAAACAGGTTCAGCTTACTATGCGCCGTCGGCAGCGGCCGTGGAGATGACTGAATCGATCTTAAAGAATAAGAAGAAGATTCTTCCTTGCGCTGCCTACCTCGAAGGTGAATATGGCATCAATGGTCTCTACGTTGGGGTTCCTTGCAAACTTGGAGCGAAAGGGCTCGAACAGATAATAGAGATCAACCTTCTGGCCGAGGAAAGAATCGCTTTGCAAAAGAGCGCCGCTGCTGTGCAGGAATTGGTGAACGTTCTGGGAATTTGATGAGTTCCAAGGCTGCTGACGCCCACGGCAAGGAGAAGCAGCGTGAGCCATTTTAGTTTGACAAGTCTGTGGTCCCGCTTCTATAGGTGGGCTGCTTCGCGATTTCACAGTCTCTCCATACGCCAGAAAGGAAACCTCCCCATGAACAACGGACTCACTATAGAACAACGCGTTGCCAACATTGAGCAAACCATTGGAGACATCGCCTATGTGCTTTATAAGTTGAGACAGGCTTTGGCGGCCATTCCGCAACCACAGCCAAACTGTCCACCATACTGTCCTCACTCCTATTCCGGTTCGAATCCGGAAACTCTTCCAATTGAGGAGCGTGTCGAAGATATTAGGAAATGCATTGGCGACATTGGAGTGGTGTTAGGCTCTCTAACCCAGGCGCTGGACGCTATGGCCGGTGCCCCACCGGATTGCCCGCCGTACTGCGGGCATGAGGGGCGTCAATGGGGTTGATGAACACCCCCGGAGTTTATGCTCATTTGAGGTCGCTGATCAGCACGGCATCGCTAATTACAGAGCCGCGCGTGCAGGCTAGCTGCTTGCCGTCCGGTGACCACGCAAAATTAAAAATCTCGCCTGACTTGAAATCAGTGATCTGCTTTGCAGGTCCACCGTCAAGTGGCTGACTCCAGATATTCGAGATTCCATTTCGCCTATCGATATAAGTCAGGGCCCGCCCATCTGATGTCCAGCGGATGCGTTGCCAGACAAAATGCTGAAAATATGGGATGGGTATGTCAAAAGATTTAGTGGGCTTTCCGCCCTGAGCAGGAAACACGGCTAGTTTCCACTGTCCCTGATCCTGTTCCAGATAGAAGCAGGCAATAAATTTTCCATCCGGGGAAACGACCGGCCAATTGGAATAACTCGTCGTTAACTGAATCGGCGCATCCTGATCGAGGGGTAACCGCCATATGGTCGGCGCTCCTTTTATAAATCCCTGGTAGACGATCGAGTCACTGTCCGGAGTAAACTCGGGATACTGTTCGTCATCCCCGTGGGTAAGCTGTTTGAGGTTGGCTCCTTCAAAATCGATTCTCCAGATATTAAAACTGCCCTCACGGTCTGAGGCAAAAGCAATGTAGCGACCGTCAGGTGAAGCAGCAGGGTCACGGTCTACATGAGTTTCTGAAGTTAACTGTTTTTGATCAGTACCATCCGAATTCATGCTCCAGATATCAGGATTGCCACTGGCGATCGAGCTGTAAAGAAGCCTTCCATGAGGCGTCCAGGAGATTCCATAGTATTTACTTACTCCAGAGGTTACTTGAACTGCCTGGGAGGCATCACCCTTCTGAGCGACCCAAATGCTTGAAAGCCGATCAGATTGCACGGTAATCAATTTCGACGAATCCTCTGAAACACTCAAAGCTACATAACTATTCAGATCGTTGGTAATTCTCCGCGCCGCGCCATCTGGATACGAAATGTGCCAAATCTGAAACGGACTTGAGGGTTGATCGGCAGCCGTGATGATTAAACCGCGGTTATTCCTCATCCAGGCTACTTTTTCGACCAGGCGCCATTCATGACTCGTGATCGGTTTTTCGCTGCCATCGGCCAGTGCAACTTCGACAATTGTGCTACGAAAACCTCCCGCTGAGCTCAGAACAGCACAGGCGAGTGATTTTCCATCTTCGGACCATGCAGGGCTGACTTCGGAAAAAAACAATGGTTCCCGGCGCTGCGCCACGACTCGCTGTTCCGTTCCATCCGCGTTGGCAACTATCACAGCAGACTCGCTTCGATTAGTTCCGCGACGGATAAAAGCCATTCGTTTGCCATCAGGTGAAAAGCCTGTAGAGCTGGTAAGACTGACAGAAAGCTTCTGAGGCGAGGAACCGAGCACGGGAATCTTGTAGAGCACATCCTGCGCGTTGTTTTCCCAAACTACGTAGTAGATATTCTCACCATCGGGCGTAAAAGAGAGACCCTCAAATTGTCCGTTCGTGGGAGCGACAATCTGTTTACTGGCGATGGGTTCGCCGACCTGCTTCAGCCATACGCTTTGCAGTCCTGCGTCCTCGACAACCTCCGCTAGATACCGGCCATCGGGTGAAATGGCGGCATCAATAGTCTTGCCGGTGTTAGTCACCTTAGTCATACGAAGATTTTGAAACGGCATCGGTCTGGAGCTCCGTGCCCACCTGAGCACTGCCCACGAACCAACCACGACCACAATCAGAGCCAGGATAAAAAAGCCAAGCGATAGGCGCGGCCGTCGAAGCGAATCGGAAATGCTCTTGAAGGCGCTGGAATGAGACGGCTTCGAGACAACGAGCCGTTGGGTGCGGTGGCCGTCGTCCGTATCAAGAGCGTTTCGGATTGACCGAAGATCAGCAGCCATCTCTGAGGCTGTCTGATAGCGTGATCCAGGTTTTTTCGCCAGCGCCTTGAGCGTAATACGATCCAGTTCGGGGTTTACTCGTTTGTTTATCGAGGAAGGTGGTGGCGGGTTGAAATGAATGATTTGCGCGCCAATCTCAATGACGCTGCCCCCTGAGAAAGCTGGACGGCCAGCAAGGCATTCGTACAGCAGAGCACCCAACGCAAACAGGTCGCTGCGAGCATCGACATCCGTCCCCATGGCTTGCTCTGGTGAGAGATATAGAGGCGTTCCAATGATTATGTTGCTGCTTGTTTGCGCGAGTAAGGTGTTCGCGTCGGGCCCGGCTTCCAGTGCGCGGTCTTCGTGCAATTGCTTTACTAAACCGAAGTCAAGAACCTTCACTTGACCTTCTTTATTGACGATGACGTTTGAAGGCTTTATGTCCCGATGAATGATTCCCTTGGCGTGAGCTGCGGCCAGGGCTTCTGCCGCTGCTTCGACTACTTCTACTGACTGTTTAATCGTCAGTGAGCTTGAATGCAGAAGGTCACTCAAGGTTTCTCCCTTGATGTATTCCATCACGATAAAGGGCTGGCCTTCTGTCGTTTCGCCGTAATCGTGGACGATTGCGATATGCGGGTGAGAGAGTGTTGAGACGGCTCGTGCTTCCCGTAGGAAACGCGCGCGATAGTGGTGATGCTCTGAGTCAGTCAGAAACTTGATCGCGACCTTTCGAGCAAGGTGAGTATCTTCAGCGAGGTATACGACGCCCATTGCGCCTTCTCCAAGCTTTTCTACGATCCGGTAGTGTGAAACTGTCTGACCGACCATGCGTCCGATTTATTAAGCTAAGCGATAGTAGGCGTGCTAATTACTCCGGTTGGCGTTGGATCAGAATCAATCCTCGTGTGGGCTGCCATGCTATGCCAAGCACTAAGGCATTTCAAGGTAGCAGTCTATGATTTGCGTGCCCCACTCGTGTCGTTGGCATTACTACAGGCAGTTCGATTGCTCGCTAAAGGCAACCCTTAGTCTCGTCTCGCAAGATTTCGCGCTTTCAGCGCTTGGTCGGATTGATCACATCGGACCTGGAGGTGCCCCAGGCTGCTACAGTTCGGACCTTTGGCGCTCAATGCCGCATCAATGTTCACTCTTCGGGCCGGGGTCTATTTACTGTAAATGTTGAAATCCTTGCCTTTAATTAAACTATTGACTCGATTTATCTGGGCAAACTAATATGTTCTGGCGGTCTTTGGGACCGCAACTTCTCATTAGACGCAGCAACGAATGCGTCTCCGGCCGCGGAAAGCCTCTCTTAAGCCCTCCGTTCCCAAGCACTGAGTTAGTGGTTTAACGACCGAACCTTTGCCGCCTGGGTTAGTGCCTTAACAGCTATCAGAGTACCGCTTTAAAACCTAGGAGAGAGATGATGAGCGCTGAAGTTGAAAAATGGCGTGTCAGCACGATCGAAGGCGTCTTCGAAACTGATCTTGAAACACTCAAACAATGGATACACGAAGGGTGTGTTCTCCCTACCGACAAGGTAAGCAAGGGAAATCTGAACTGGATTGATGCCGGCCGCGCTCCTATGTTGCGCGCGACATTCAATGGAGAAGTTCCGGCCCCACCGCCCGTAGCAACGGAACCAAGTTTGACAGAAACGAGTTTGAGAGAGACCTCGGCAACACCCTTACCAGACCAACATCTTCAAAACCAGCCCGATGACTTTGAGCGGCATCTTGCTGAAATTGCACCGCTCCCGGTAAATGGCGCACACGCAGCGTCGACCGACGTTTGCGCTAATCACCCTGGCAAAGCGACCAAACATATTTGCAAAGGTTGCGCGACCTCGTTTTGCGAGGAGTGTCCGAAGTATGTTGGGACCAGCAAGATTGCCATTTGTCCGCTTTGCGGTGAACTCTGCAGCCTCTATGAAAAGCAGCGGAGTAAAGCTGTACACCAGGAATTTCAGGGTTCGGGATTTGGCCTTAATGATCTGGGGCGTGCGCTTCGCTATCCGCTACAACATAAAGTCGCCTTGTTATTTGGCGCCGCTTTCTACGGGTTTTGCCTGCTCGCTGGTTTTCGCGGAAAGGTCATTGCGTCAGTGATTATGTTTGGCTGCATCTCCCACGTCATCAGCCAGGTTGCGTGGGGTCGACTCCATCGCAGCTTCATGCCTGACTTCAGCGCGTTCTCAGTGGTTGACGATGTCGTGATGCCTTTAGTTCTCGGCATTGGTATTACGATTGTCACGTGGGGACCGACGATTGTGTTGCTCTGTGTTTTGATCTTTGGCGTGATTAGTGGGGGCGCAGTCACTCCATCTGAGGGTATGCTTTCCCAGGGCGGAGAAAATTCGGAGCAAATCAGTAATGAGGATCTTTCGATTCTCATGGATCCCAACGCCGATCCTCACAAACAAGCAGAGGCAGCCAAGAAGTTGGACCAGCTGCGTCCCGGTTACCAAATAAGTAAGGATGCCGAGAAGTCGCAGAAAGAATTGAGTGACCCGACTGCGGACTTCCGCATGTTATTAGGTTACCTTCAAGCTCCGATTATCATTGTGTTGCTTCTCCTGGCGAGCCTCGTTTGGGGGATCTTCTACTATCCAATGGCACTGGCTGTTGCCGGTTACACAGAGAGTTTCGGTTCTGTTATTAACCCCATGGTGGGGCTTGATACTATCCGCCGGATGGGAGGCACTTACTTCAAAGCCTTCGGGATGGTTTTGGGGATTCAGATAGTGGGATTCGTGGTAGCCGTGATCGTCGCGATGATCACCGCGCCATTTGCGCTTCCTTTTTTTGGCAATCTTCCCGCTACCTTCATCGACGGTTCGCTAACCTTCTACTTCAATCTGGTCATCGCTTGTGTTCTTGGACTCTCGCTCTTCAAATGTGCAGATCGCCTGGGGATTAGCACCGAGTAGAGCCGCTGTAAAACTAATATTCAAGTTCGCGTCGAGACCTCAGGCGCAGCAAAAAGCCCACTCAGCACTGAGTGGGCTTTGTTTTAGGAAAGCTCCTGCACATCAGCAGATTTCTAACCGCATTTGCGAAGGCGTCCTTCGCTACCCTGAGTAAGTGTGAATGTGCCTACAGGTTCCGACGTTCCGGCGAGCGTGACCTCTAAGGTCATGGTTTTCCCCTTGACGTCACCGCTGAAGTTCGCGGGTTGATTGGCGGGATCTACGCCTTGACGGACCGGTCCTGGGCCGTCGAGAACATGTATGCCTTTAGCTTGAAATCGTCCTGCGCTATCGAGACTGAGCGGTTCGAGGATCTTGCCATGTGCGCAGTCATATTCCACTTCCGCGCCTTGATCCGTGACCTGCATCTGAATGTGAACTCCACCCCAGACACCGACTGGAACTGCAGCACCCGTGGGTTTATTTGGTGGAGACATCACTTTGGTTGGTGTGGGGCTGTTTGCAATGACGGGTTTCGCTTTGTCTTCCTTACAAGACTTTTCCTGCGTTAAGCATACGAACGCCAAAGGTATTACAAAAGCAATCGAAAGTAACCTGGAGCCGATCATGTTGGCAATCCAATTCTAATACGTAGTTGCACGGTTTGCGAGCTACCTCTAAGACGATGGGACGCTCTACAAAAGCTGCGCAGAGCGTCCCATCGTTGTTCTTACTTCAGTTTACTTAAGCGCACTCATGGAATGGTTACACGTCTCGTAGTGCTGAACGTGCCTCCAGTAAAAGTGCCTCCCAGGACCAGCGTTGATGATGCTCCTGGTGTGGAGTTAGTGAAGTTGATCTGACTACTGGCCGAGCCTGCTGGCGGAATGCTACCCAGTGCCTGGGGCAGCGGAGTTCCGTTAGTTGAGCCCAAACGTCCTGTCGTCAGCATCACGTTGGCCGCTGTCGAAGTGCCAATGTTCTGCACAGTGTAATTGGCCCTCACAGTCGTCGCATCGACGCGAGTCAGAGTTGAAGTCACCACTAGTCTAACGGTGCCACAATTCGCCGTGCAGACGCGCGCAGTAGAAGTGACGTTTATCGTGTCGATACGAACACCGGGTGCTCCCGTTGCGATGACACTGCTATCACTGGAAACACTCCATCGGAGCTGGATATTCTGCCCCAAAGCTGATGCAGGCAGATTAACCGTTGTCGTGATGTACGCCGGAGCTGCAGCTGTACCGCCGGAAAGGCCAGTCCAACCTATACCGCTATTGTAACCTCCGCTAGCAAATGACCCGCCCGCAGCGAGAATGTCCTGGAACGGTCCGCCGCCGATGCTGATCAGAAGCGTTTCGGCGTCGAAGCCGGACTCAAGATTGTAGAGGTTTCTGAATTGCAGCTGCGCCGTTTCGCCAGCCGGTACGGCAATAACAGGCGAAGTCAGATTCGTCACACCCGTAGTAGCGGTCTCCGGGCCAAAGGCGTCGTTCGGAGCCGTATCCGGACTAACGGCTGATGTGGTCCATGCGATACCCGCTCCTGATGTGGTGGTGGTAAATCCAGCCGGCAATGCGGGTGGAACTGCGCTGTCGAAGTTCTCGGCAAATACGGCGGTCGGAGCTCCCAGCACACCTAATTTGAAAGTATAGGACACAGTCCCAAGGCTAGTGGCACCATCCTGAAGCTGGAGGGTTGCGGTAATAGTGTCGCCGCAATTTCCAGCCGCCGTAAACGAGAAGTCTCGTCCAGCCATACCTCCCGCTGGTATCGACCCATAACTTTGCGGATCACTTGGTGCAGTTACGCCACCAGTAGGCAATAGGGTCCCAACCAGATTGGTGGTAGGTGCACCACCGATATTCATCACCTTAAGGTTGACCGTTACCCGTTCACCGGGATCGATTGCATTGTTCGAGGGCGGGCAGCTTTCCGTAGCGATCGTAGCACCGGCCGCGGCGGCGATCGGCACGGGACACGCACCCCCACCGTCGGTGGGTAACCCGGAAAGTGAGAAGGTGTAACCAGCGCAACCCGCGTTTGGAGTTACCTCGTGGATGACTAAAACAATTGTCTGTCCTGCGGCGACGTTAGTAGACCACGTCATGGGGTTTCCACTCGCGCCTGGATCACTTTGGTAGTTAGTCATAATGTTGGCGGGGTTGTAACTGCCCGCGTACGTTGCAGCGAAGAGATTGCTGGCGCAGGTGTTACTGACTGAGAACGTTACACAAGCCGTGGACGCCGAATTATTAGTGAAAGAGTACTGGTCGAAATGCCGCACCAGAGAGTCATTCATACCGGGAAATGCTTTAGGAGTAGCGCAAGTGCTCGCCACACCATTTCGAGTCAGGCGTCCCGTCTGGGTTGGGTCACTGTTGTCAATGCTTCCGGAACCGGAGATAGTGCATGACGGCAACATGAAGTTGACCGTGAATGTCCCTTCGTTGCTGGTTACCGTTAGCGTAAAGCTAATGTTTGTGCCGCACACGAAGTCGGCGGTAGTGTTGATCTGGAAAGGCACCGTATTAGTCCCTGTCCCGTCAACCGGAATATTTGGATAAGGAGAATTTGGTTGGGTGATGATGACTCCGGGAGTCGATGAGGAGAGTACCCCAGTTGCGCCGGTAAGCGGCGCGCAGCCCGGGTTGCTAATCGTCACGTTTAGCGTGTTGCACTCATTTCGATCAATGACACCGTTGCCATTACCGCCGGAAACGACAGCTGAAACGAAGCCAACATCCGGAGCGCCCTGGAGACACTGGTCCAGAACGGTGGTGCCACCATCGGTTATGGTGACGTTGAATGGTCCGGCCGTTGCGCATGAACGGCCACCAAACGTGACCTGATAACTCCCGGGAGCAAGCTTCATCGTGTACGACCCGTTTGCTAGAGTCGCGCTGGAGAAGCCGGTTGATGGTCCACCCGTGACATCGACGATTGCGAGCGCCAATGGCTGCCCAGTACCACAATCTGTGACCGTGCCCGTCAGCGTTCCTTGGGCAGGTGCTGTACAGCTAGCGACGGTGAATCTACCCACCTTCGTCTTCCAGTTAAATGCTGTGTTGCCGGCTGGGTAGTA
>DASSCG010000145.1:0-4517 GCA_035697925.1 Pyrinomonadaceae bacterium | reverse complement strand
TGGCGGCGGCGCGAAGAGCGGCTACAACTACGCTGCAGCACCATCCGGCGACCCAACCGATCCAGCCGATCCTCCGGCATATGTCACTGGCGCAGCGCCCCAGGTCGACACAGGCGTAACTGCCACTGGCACTCGGGAATTCAGCTCCGACGCCACCGGTGTTATCTATGCTCAGGGAGCCACCGGCACCACACCGCCCTCGGCCACCGCTGGTACCCCAATCGGCAACTAATCTCACTCCACAACTCAACCCTCAACCTCAAGCACAGCGCCGTACCCCAGGGTCTGCGCTGTGCTTGAACTTTATAACCAAGTTTTTTCTCAACGAAGTGCAATGCAGTCATGCAAACCGAACTTACATTTCAGCGGACGATAATCGAAGCCTTCCGCAAAGGGGCTGTTCGGGCAAACCCCAATGCTCTAACGGGAACGCCGGACAGAGCATCTTCCAGGCTTTCGCTTGTCAACACCGTTGCCGGACTGGCCGGGCTCTGCTACCGCCACCCGCTCTTGATCATCGGAGCTTTATGGCCACTGGTAATTCTGACCCCGCACTTCCCAGGAATTCCAAGACCGTCGATAGGCGGGTTGCCGTGGCGACAAGAGTTGGGAACATCACTTCTGATAACAATCGCCTTGGGCCTTCTTATCAAGCAGCGACAAGGCGGGAAAATAAGCAGTATCGATCAAAACACGCTACCTGTAATTTTCATGTTTGGAGTTTTTGCTTTCTGGACATTGTCTTCTGCCGCCTGGGCGGCGAACCCTTATGCGGCCATCCATCTCGGTACTCAATGGATCATTTACCTCGTCTTCTTCTTCCTTATGAGTTCCATCGTTAGAAATCCGAAGATGATGCGTATGTCGCTGATTGCGCTCGCCGGAGTGGTCTGGGTGCTGGCTATTGCCTGTGCAATCGAATCCTGGTTTGGCGCACCTCTTACCGATGGAAATCTGCGCAGTGACCTGAAACCAATACTGCGAGGCTCAGGCGGGTTCGGAGAAATAATGGCTACGGCGGCCATACTTTTTGCCGCTTTGTCTCTGCACGCTGATCGACAGAGACGTGCCCTTCTTTTTGGCGTCACCGCAATGTTAGGTTGGTTAGCAACGGTTCAATCACTCGAGCGCGCACCATTCATAGGTGCAATCGCAGGGTTCTGCGTGCTGATTGGCGGAGCAGTTTTAGCTAAGCCGGCAGGTCGCCGTTGCTGGGGTCGCGTAAGCCTGATGGTTGGGGCTCTCGGCTTAATTCTCCTATTCCAAACACTTCCCTATTCGAACGCACAGCCCAACGCGTCGGCCGCTTCGACCATCAGCCGATTCACTGGAAATCCTGGTGCTGATGTCAGCACTCGTGCACGTTTCCTCTTCTGGGGTGTTGCTTTAGAGATGGTGAGGGCCAACCCGCTCCTGGGAGTTGGAGGGAATAACTATGAAGCGGCTTACCCAGATGCGCGAGCGAAATTCTCACAGAGATACCCAAACAGTGAACTCGTCGGTCTCAACGAACACCTGCTGACCGTTTACGCGCACAATGAATACATACAACTAATTTCAGAACTTGGAATCATTGGATTTCTACTATTCGTCCTCTTCGCCCTTTCGTTAACTTCACTTTTGTGGCGCGCATTGAAACCGACTAATCAAAGGCTGCCGGCTCTCGGGGCCGGAGGCGGTATGCTCGCTTTTGCAATCAGTTCAGGCGCCAGTGGATCTTCGTTCAGATACTTTGGTGGCGGTCTGGTCTTCTTCTTCACTGCAGCGATACTCTCGCGGCTAGCCGCCGGCGCTCAAACTTCGTGGTCTTCCAATACATCGAAGAAGTACATTTTTCTAGCCGGACACCTTCGACAAGCTGTCCCACTGAGCTTGTGTGTGCTCATGTTATTAGCCAGCTGTGTGCTGAGCGCGCAGGGTGCAGGAACAGCGCTCCATGGAATGGCCCAGGTCAACGTCGAACCGGTTAAAGCTGAAGGTTATTATCAATCCTCTTTGCGAATCTATCCCAGCAGCCCTGCTACACATTATGGGTACGGCATCTGGCTGTACAGCCATGGCCGTGGCGCAGAGGCGTTACCCCACTTAAGTTATGCCGTAGAGAATGGCTTCAACAGCTCAATCTGTTATGCCTACCTCGCCGGAGCCGCTGACTCTGCGGGTGACTCGGAGCTGGCCGAGAGAACTCTGGCCACGGCAGCTCACGTCTACCCCGCTTCAGTCTTCCTGCTCGTTCGCTATGCGGTGGTCCTGGAGCGCAACGGTCAACGGGCCGAGGCGAGTGAAGTATTTGCCAGAGCCCTTTCGCTGAACGCCCGCGCAGCTCGTGGCTGGCGTCAATTAATCGACAATGACATCGACGCGGCTTACCTCGCCGCCAAACAAGACTTAAATATCGCGAAGCCCGGAGAGCTTTTACCCGAGGCTGCGGTATTCGAAGTGCTGCAGGAGAATGAGCAACGGTTCCCTACGGCCGTCCGTACCGGCTGGCGTGCGCGCATGCGCGAACAGCAATCGAGGTGAACGAGCACGGTGATGACTGCTGTTAAACCAAGCGAGGAGGCGGACACACATTGAGCAGTACTTGCCCAAAGGAGTTAAGCATGAACCCCGTTAAAACATCACAAGACCAAGAGGGCTTCTCTTTGATTGAGCTCCTCATCGTCGTAGCGATTACTGGCATCCTGGCCGCAATCGCCGTCCCCAATCTGCTGGCGGCTCGTCGCGCAGCCAATGAGGGTTCTGCGCAATCCTCGCTGCGCACAATCCATAATTGCCAAGCCACCTACAAGGCACTAAATGAGGATGGAAATTACGGAACCCTGGATGATCTTAAGGTCCAGTTCCTGACGGATAGCGTGCTGGCCTCAGGCACTAAGAGTGGCTATAGCTTCGCTGCAGTCCCTACCATTGGAGTATACCCTGCGCGGTTCTACTCGACAGCAGTCCCAACAGGCACGTCTGGAGCTGGCCAAACAGGCACTCGGCGATTCGCAATGACGGAAGACGGTGTAATGAGGGCCGACACAACTCTTACTGTTCCGGCAGACCACGCAGCTGTCGAAGCAATGCAAGCCATCCCGTAGTAGCAGCGAGCCACGTTGATCGTGCGGTTCCGAAATTTTGCGTATTGGGATAGAGTAGTTCTCAGAGTCATAAACTAAGTGCGGATTAGTGTTGGACACGACTCAAGCAACGAAAATCCAAAATAGCCTGACAGTAATCGACCGAAGCATGGTCGGGCGGGTTGTCGCCATTGCGCGCAACGCGTTCCGCGAAGCGGTACGTGATCGGGTCCTCTATAATCTTGTGCTCTTTGTGTTGCTGCTCACCGGAGCAGCTATTTTTATCGGTGAACTCTCCGGTGGTCAGGAACGAAAAATCATTGTGGACCTCGGCCTCAGCGCAATGCTGCTGTTTGGTGTCTTCATCGCAATTTTTGTGGGAGTCGGGCTTGTTTACAAGGAGATCGAGCGTCGAACTATCTATGCCATTTTTGCCAAACCAGTATCCCGCGGTGAATTCATAGTCGGGAAGTATCTTGGGTTATGCCTGACACTGCTGGTAAATGTCGTAGTGATGGGAATGGGCGTGTCCTGCGCCTTGATTTACGTGAGTCGCGGGTGGGACCCGCTGGCACTTAGCATTTGGCCTGCCATTCTCCTCATCTATGTCGAGTTGATGATTATCACAGGAATCGCGCTGCTCTTCTCTTCCTTCTCTTCTCCGGCTTTGTCGGCTCTGTTGACGTTCTTTGTTTTTATTATCGGACACTTTAGTGCCGACTTAAAAAGTTTAGCCACCTCAATGGGCAGCGTTGGCGCGCGCTGGTTATTCGGAGGGTTGTACTACTTACTCCCGAATCTTTCTAACCTTAGCTTCATAACGCCAGCCGCTTACGGAGAAGTTCCAGCTGTCGGTCACATTGTGATAGCGGTGCTTTACTCTCTCATCTACATTGCCGTGATTCTTTCCGTAGCTACCCTCATCTTCAGCCGCCGAAACTTCAAATGATTGAACCCAAATTGAAAAAGCGGGACGGGATACTTCTGCTCACAATCGTGGTTGGACTTATCCTTGTGTTCTCCCTCTCTCGCTGGATCGATGTACACCGTCCGCTTGGTAATCAGAAGGTAGAGCAGGAGGAGCTTTACCTTAAAGCCACAACGGCGAGGCGTTTGAGTCTTGGCTTTAACGGATTGGTGGCGGACTGGTATTGGATGCGATCGCTTCAATACGTTGGGGGCAAGATTATCGACTACCCCGAAAACCTTCACCTGGATAACCTGGGGAAACTCAATCTAAAACTACTCGCTCCGCTGCTTGATGCTTCTACAACACTTGATCCTCAGTTCATGGAGCCTTATCAATACGCGGCCGTGGTGCTTCCAGATTTCGACGTAGAAGCGGCGATTCGCATCATTGAGAAAGGCATAGCTGCAAATCCTCAGCAATGGCGGCTCTACCACAACCTGGGTTTCATCTATTGGCAACAGAAAGATTATGCGAAATCTGGC
>DASSCG010000144.1:0-2576 GCA_035697925.1 Pyrinomonadaceae bacterium | reverse complement strand
GAGTTCACGTCGACAGTAAAGATTTCAAAGTTGAGGTCAGGATTGAGTCCAATAGGATCTCTATTTGAGGAGAAGGCTACGATGGTTCCATCATCGGTTATCGATGGTTGAAAATTGCCATCCCGAACTCGAGTAGAGATGTCCGCCGGAGTGGTATTAGTAAGCTGTCTAACCGTCGCTCCGTCGACCAGGAAGATTTCTGAGTTTCTGTCGCCGTTCGCACCGATTAGATCCTCGTTTGAGGCGAAGGCGATACGGGATCCATCTTGTGAGATAGCAGGAGCCACTGCTCTGGAAGCTCCTACTTGTATGAAGCGCGAGGGACTGACTGAAAGGTCAGCGCGTATCGCCCGAAAGCCTTGAACGCCGCCGACGCGAGCCAGATCGCCCGTAGTTTCAAAAGCGATGATGCGGCCATCACCGCTGAGGGAGGGGTTAAGGTTGATAATATCTTCTGAAGTATTTGTTATCTGGCGCAGATTCCCGACGCTGATCGGTTTGAGGAGGCTGAGCGAATCAACTCGTAGCGAGGGTAGTTTGAAGAGGGATTCCGAAACTGCAATCAGAATTAGTAAGAGTCCGGCGAGGAGACTGGTTCGAAGCATGGTGAGGTTGCTCCTGTTTCGTCAAACTGATGCAGTTCGACTTAAGATTATGATTGCTGAAGCTTAATTAGTAATGAGGGCCGCGAGAAACTGTAGAGGCGGTGAAGTCCTCAGTACATTGCTTTTAGCTGCGCGCATTCTACACTCTTGCTTTGAGAATACAAGCCCGTTTGCTGGCTAAAAGCAGCAAAACTCTAGGTATCGTTAACGATAACGTCCGGCTGATGAAGTCAAACGGACGTAATATTAGGCAAGCCTGTTTTAGAGTCTTGGTTCCAAATGGTGTCAGCGCTATTTTAGAGTCTCAAAGGCGAACAAAATGAAAGTACTTATTAGTGGATCTCACGGCCTCGTCGGAAAGGCCTTGCTCAGGTCCCTCGAAGCTAAAGACCACGAAATTTTTCGTCTCGTTCGACACCCGCCGGCAAACGATTTGGAAGTTGAATGGAGCCCTGACAGATACAGCATCGCACTCGCTCGCCTGGAAGGATTTGACGCATGTATTCACTTGGCCGGAGAAAGTATTGCCTCTAGTCGTTGGAACGAAGAAAAGAAACGAAAGATTCGAGAGAGTCGTGTCAAAGGCACAAAGCTTCTCAGTGATGCGTTGGCGAATCTTAAGCGTCCACCAAAAACGCTTATCAGTGCTTCGGCCATCGGATACTACGGAAACCGCGGCGACGAAGTTCTCGATGAAGGCAGCGCGGCAGGTAGTGATTTTCTTGCCGGCGTTTGTGTCGAATGGGAGAACGCTACTGCGCACGCGCGCGACCAGGGGATTCGGGTGGTGAATACAAGGTTCGGCATCATTCTCGACTCCGAGGGCGGCGCCCTTGCAAAAATGCTTACCCCGTTTCGCATGGGCGTGGGTGGCCGAATCGGCAGCGGCAAACAATGGATGAGCTGGATTGCCTTGAAGGATGTAATCGCCGGAATCGAGTTTGCGCTGGCCAACGAAACTCTAAAAGGCCCGGTGAACTTTGTCGCCCCGAATCCGGTACGAAATGCCGAGTTTACAAAGGCACTTGGCAAAGCGTTGTCGCGACCAACCATTTTCCCTATTCCTGCGTTCGGTGTGCGCCTGGCTTTCGGCGAAATGGCTGATGCGTTATTGTTGTCGAGCCAACGCGTTGAACCCAGAGAGCTGAGCGAAGCGAGTTATGCATTTAAATATCCCACGCTTGAACCAGCACTAAGACACGTTCTCTCAAACGACTAACTTCTTCTCTTTTAATCGCACACTATCTGTTCCCTTCCGAGGCGCCGTGAGATGAATACATCCAAGCTTCTAAAAGCCATACTTCTCATGTGGGCCACCGTCCTGCTTGTCGGTCTCTTCGAATCACCGCGGGCCCAGACTACTCCCGAACGTGAATTTGCTGACCTTGTCCTCCACAACGGTGTGATCTGGACTGTTGACAGCAAGAATTCAGTTGCTCAAGCCGTGGCGGTCCGCGACGGAAAGTTCAGAGTCGTGGGCTCCAATGAGGCCGCACTTAAGCTGCGAGGTCCTAAAACCCAGACGATCAATCTACATGGAAACTTTGTGACGCCGGGTTTCAACGACAACCATGTTCACTTTGCTTCGGCGGCGCAGTTTCTTGAATTCAATATCATGGCTGTCGCGACGCAGGAGGATTTTGTAGCTCGTGTGAAAGAAGTAACCGCGCGTCTGCCGAAGGGCGAATGGATTCTTGGAGGTTTCTGGGGTGCTTACGACGAATGGACCGCGGGAAGTGCGGGCGCGCAGCGGCGCGAGCCCTTTGCTCCCGACATGAGACTGGTGGAAGAGATAACGGCTGATTACCCAGTGTTCATAAGGAAGTTCGACGATAGTCAGTTTGCGGCAAACCAGGCCGCGCTTCGGGCGGCAAAGCTCGACCCAGGCAATCCACAAGCTGCAGACGTCGAGTTTATGAAAGATAGCCAGGGACGCTTTAACGGTCACATGCGCGGCAAGGGGGTCGCCCG
>DASSCG010000143.1:0-5777 GCA_035697925.1 Pyrinomonadaceae bacterium | reverse complement strand
CTGTTTAAGAAAGATCAAGATATTCAACCATTCTTGGATAAGTTTCGTAAAAAATATCCGAATTTCGAGGACGACATGGTGTCGCGGTTCAAGTCCCTGTCTCAGATATGGATTCTCCAAGATACACGTGACTCGGGATTGGAGCTAAAATATCGCATTGATCCAGTTACCGGGCACCAGGTATAACTATTGGGTCGAGGAAGACGCGGCGGACCGCGCCTCTCACCAAAACGTTAGACGGTTCGGTTAGGAGTGCTGCGTATCTGGTTCATTCTTATCCTGGGATCCTTTGCCGTGAGTGTACTCACCCTGGCCTATGTTCAAACGCGCGTCTTGAAGAAGCAGGCTGGAGCACGTTACGTACACAGCTAGTGGCAGGGACTTACTGGGCCAATCTCTCTCCAGCGGAAAGAGTATTGCTGTGGCTGGGTTTTGTCGCATTTTTTATCACGATTGTCTCTGCGACTGGTTTAAAGGTAGTGACGCTATTTGGCCAGGCAGTGATCGACACTATGTCCAAACCGTCAACCCGCCGCTGGAGCCGACCGGCAAGATTAGTGGTAAATGACTCCACCTATTTGAGCGGCTCAGCGGCATAGGGTTAGAGCGCCCGATCTTTAAAACTGCACAAATTCTGGCTATAATCTGGCCAGAATGCGCTTTGAGATCATTCTGGCTCCAGAGGCGGCGGAAGATTTGCGCGCCTTGAAGGCCAATGTTCGATCGACGGTCCGCGATGCTCTCGAAACGCATCTTCGTCATGAACCCAGGAAAACGAGCCGAAGCCGGATCAAGAGGCTGCGAGGCCTGGCGCGGCCGCAGTATCGACTTCGTCTTGGTGAGGTCCGAATATTTTACGATGTGTCAGCCGAGTCCGTTGAGGTCTTGGCGATCGTGCCCAAATCGGGAGGCGGCAATATGGCTAGAGCAGTTCGGAAAGCCCGAGTAAAAGAAGTCCCCTTATCTGAGATCAAAGATGATCTTTCACGATTTCTTCGTGAAGCGGAGAAGCAGGAGATCGTCATAACCCGGCACGGAAAACCTGCCGGTGTCCTGATCGGATTCGAGTCAGAGGACGACTGGTTTGATTACAAGCTTGAGAACGACCCGCGCTTTCTTGAGCGGGTCGAACAAGCTCGACGAAGCTTAAAAGCCGGGCGAGGTATCCGGCTAGAAGATATGCCAAAGTAAACCAGTGCTCTAACCAGCGGCTTGAGAAAGCCGCTTCGCGCTTCTCAGCCTGATTCGTCAGCTGTCGATCAAAGGAGGAGTCATGAGCGCTTTTACGAATCTGAACGACGCGCTGCGGGCGATGAAGACTGATCCGTCGACCGCCCGAGACCCGATTAAACGCATGTTCCTGTGCGACGGCCAGTTCATCACTGCAAATGCATCGATAATTGAAGACAGGGGCAACGCCTTGATACGCGGCCCTCGCACGACGAGATCGTTCTCATTCTCGGAGGTGAAGCAGATTTCCGTGTCGGGGACGAGACGAACCACTTGAGCGCAGGCGATATGATTTCATCCCGCAGAACACCTTGCATGGACCGATCATCCCGGAGGGTGGGCGGCTCGAGGTGCTATCAATTTTCGCTCCGTTCTTCGACCGGTCTAAGAAGAACATAACCTGGGACAAGGACGCGGCGCGTGCCGCCAGCTAACCACTCGGCTGGAGCGGACAAACGGCTGCACTACTAGAAAACATCGCGACCCTTTCGACCGCCGCTCAGCCGAAACGTTGGGCGGCCCCAAGTGTCGTACTTGGCGAGCACTCATAAAAGAACAGATGGAAATGAACGCGAAGCAATCTACTCACGCAGTCGCGAAAATTAGCGTTCACAACTTCGAAGCCAAGCCATACGACCAAAGCGGCAGTCCGGCACTGGTGGAAATCAGTCTAACGGAGACATTCATCGGAGATATCGACGGCACTTCAACCGTCGGAGCATTGCAGGTCCGTCACAACGATGGATCTGCCAGTATGGTGAGCCTGCAACGATTCACCGGAAGACTGAATGGCCGAGAAGGCACCTTTGCGCTCCAGGGTTCAGAGATCATCGAGGACGCCAAAATCAAAGCGACGTGGTTTGTCGTTCCGAGGTCAGGCACAGCCAGCCTTGCGGGCTTGTGCGGAAACGGTGGCTTTGAAGGGGAGTTTGGGAAAGGATCTGACGGAACGCTGGACTACTGGTTTGAATAATCTAACCTTGTCTTCAAACGTCTAGCTCGAACAACGGCGCCTAACCCCTCCATCGAGCGGACAGCCTTCGACGGGTTTCGCCCGCCTACAGCTGCCGTTCATGTCGAACGTTAGGCAACAATCGGAGTTACGTATGGCGCCACTTACAAAGCAGAAGCAGATTGTTGGTCTTGTAGCCTGGCTCATTGTCAGCTTCATCGCTGCAGCCATTGGTGGCGCCGCATCCATTCAAGCTGGTCCGTTCTATACCCAGCTCGTCCGTCCGGATTGGGCACCCTCACCTACGATATTTGGGCCGGTTTGGACAGTTCTGTATGTCTTAATGGGTATTGCTGCTTGGCTGGTTTGGCGTGTCGGCGGCTTTGGTGCAGCCAAATTCGCGCTCACTTTGTTTCTTGTGCAACTCGCGCCCAATGCACTATGGAGTTGGTTGTTCTTCGGCTGGCATCGTGGTGCCTTTGCCTTCGCTGACATCCTATTACTGTGGGCGTTGATCGTCGCGACTCTAATCTTTTTCTGGCGAATCAGACCATTCGCAGGCGCATTGCTCGTTCCGTATCTGCTGTGGGTCAGCTTCGCTTCTGCACTCAACTACTCTGTGTGGCAACTCAATCCGCAGGTCTTGGAGTAATGCAGTTGTTGCCTAACAATTCATTCAAGCCGAAGCCGCTTCGCGGCGCGGCGTAATTCGCCGTTAGGCCACCACTCAGCGCCGTTACGTGAATAGATAAACCAACTGCGCATGAAGCTCTCTCAGTCCTTTTCTCGACGCTTGAAGACTTCGCGCTCACTGGTGTTTGAAAACATCATGGATCTTGATCACGTATGCGTTCTCCACCGCCGATGGTTTGAGAATCTTCGCATTGGGACGTGGCGGCCCGATTACGTCGATTACCGGCTAACGAGCAACTTCTATGGGCTCAAACAGGAGGTTCGCGTTCGTGGAGCTCCGATTGACCATGATCGCTATTGGTACGAATTCAACGGGCCGCTAGCTCGCATTCGCGTCGACGGACAGATGGAAGGTCCTGATGGCGATCTCTCGCTGACCGAGACAATTACTTTGAACTTTGCCTGGCCGCTAGCCCCACTGTTTTGGCTATTTGAACCGCTCTTCAAAGCACAGAAGACGGACATTCTCCGAGATGATTCGAGCTTGCTGGAACGAGCCTACGAGTTGGAACGGGATGGTTTTCGCCGCAGTCCATCGGCCGGGTTGCTGCCTAAGGTCGTCGTGTATGGCGGATGTGGGTTTTTCGGTCGATGTGTGATTCAGGATCTCCTGAAACATTCAAATGCGCAAATCATTGTCGCATCCCGAAACCCGAACGCGAACCACTTCGCCGGCTTCGGTAACCGCGTCCACTGTTATATATCCGATGCCATAAACCGTGAGTCGGTGTTGGAGTTACTAGACGACGCTAAGGTTCTTATTAACTGTACGGGGCCGTACCAGGGGATGAGGCTAAGTCTCCTTGAGGCCTGTATTCAGAAGCGCGTTCACTATATCGACGTAGCGGATGATCGCGATTTTGTAGAGCGGGCCTACAAACTAAGACCGCAGATCGAGGCGGCTGGCATCACGGCTTTAATCGGCTGCTCGGTTGTGCCTGGGCTCTCGGCTCTATTAACACGTCGGTGTGTGGAAGAGTTGGATGGTTTGGAGAGGGTGCGTATTTTCATCACACCAGGAACACGCTTTACCCGGGGTGTTGGGTCCTTCGACTGTTTACTTGCCACCGTAGGAGAACCGTTTTCCGTGCCAAGACAGAATAGAAAAGAAACGATTGTCGGCTGGACTGAGGCCGAAAGAGTCGAGTTTCCGCCTGCAATCGGCACTAGAACCGCATACTCCGTGGTTGACATCGCAGATTACTTTACGCAGGTCCAACTTTTTGGTGCGGGAACGGTTGTGTTCAAGATCGGATCGGAGTTCAACTGGCTTAACAAGTCTCTCGCGGCTATCCGGGCAATCAAGATGTGCCTTGGATTGACCAAACTTCGCACGTTCATGCCCGTGTTCCGCGCTTTTCTCAGGCTGGCAAGTCTCATTGGAACGAGTCAAGGCGCGATGATGGTCGAGGTTACGAATGGCCGTGGCAACAAACAACGAAAGATGAAACTCGCAGTATACAAGAAGACGGACGGTCACGTTATACCGGCTCTATTGCCGGCAATAGCGACGAAGAGCCTCCTCGACGGCGAACTGTCTGGCGTCGGAATTCCTAATCTTGCGGAGTGGATTTCAACTGATCGCCTCTTCCGGGAACTCGCCAACCGTGGGTGTCAGTAGCGTTCTTGAGGGAAACCAGGCCAGCATCAGCCGATTGGGTGCATGGGTGAATGAACCATCGGGAAGTGCCGACGAGATGACGGAATTCTCCGTGAGTGAACCAGTGGCTTAACATGCGGCTTGAGACGGATCTTCGGTCCCGCTCGCTACGCTCGCTGGCCTCGTCCGCTCAGCTAATCGTTAGACAGCGATAAAGTGAGGCCATATGACAGCAGGCAAACTCTTAATCGTTCTCGTTGGCGCGAGTGTGTTGCTGTTTGGCCAACAGAAGTCATCGGTGTCCTGGGCCAGGCAAGCTGGCATGAAGCCCGGAGAGGTATTTCGCGACCGGCTCAAGAATGGAAGTGAGGGTCCTGAGATGGTCGTGATTCCTCCGGGTAAATTCCGCATGGGTGACATCCAGGGTAAATATGGCAAAGATGAACTACCAGTTCACCAAGTTAACTTCCAAAAAGCTTTTGCCGCGAGCAAATACGAAATCACTTTTGCTGAATACGACGAGTTCGCAAAAGCGACAGGGCGTAAATTAGCTGAAGACGAAGGTTGGGGCCGCGGTCGCCAACCTGTGATATACGTTTCCTGGGAGGATGCTGTAGCATACGCCAAGTGGCTATCGGAACAAACTGGCAAGCGCTACAGGCTGCCGACCGAGGCCGAATGGGAGTATGGTGCGCGCGCAGGAGCCGAAACTAGCTATTGGTGGGGCAATGAGATGAAACAAGGATTGGCCAATTGTCGTGGCTGCGGCAGCCGCTGGGACGGCAAGCAGCCCGCACCGGTAGGGTCTTTCAAGCCGAATCCGTTCGGGCTTTATGATACTGCGGGAAACGTAGCCGAGAGGGTACAAGATTGCTGGCATGAGAATTATGAAGGCGCGCCTACGGACGGATTAGCTTGGGAACAAAAGAACGGTGGCGACTGCGGAAGGCGTGTGGGTCGTGGTGGCAGTTGGTACCGGGCGCACGATTGGGCGCGTTCGTCGCACCGGTTCAGTAATCGCCCAAGCTTCAGCGGCCGTGCGACTGGATTTCGCTTTGTCCGGGAAATCGATTGACGATTTTCTTTACTATTTACCGTAGAGGGGTCGTATTCTTTGAAAAGATAGCGACGCTGCCTAACAACCGGTTGGATGCCGACTTTCGCAAGACTCGCGCGGCTCACCCGGCGCGTTAGGCGGCTTCACATGTATCCCGTAGACTTCTTTGTCACTGCTGGCATCGGTCAGACCGAGCCCGGCCCGGAGGAGAACAAATGAACCTGCAGAAGATTTACACCGCATTG
>DASSCG010000142.1:0-5853 GCA_035697925.1 Pyrinomonadaceae bacterium | reverse complement strand
AGCCTCGGATTGCTCCTCATCATGGTCTCTTTTTCCACCGAACTTAAACTCCGCGGTGGCGTTATCCAGAACGTCGGAGGGAGCGAGTTTGAGCCAATCAAGTTCGCGATTTAGGGATTTCGGGTCACAGAGATAGTCACGAAGTTCGCGCGTTCTTAAATCGATTTTGTCGTCGTGAATGAGCGGGAAGAGTCTCTGCACCATCTCGCGATAACGCCGTCCTCCCGAAGCGAAAACAAAACCAGTTCCCTTCCCGATGATCTGGCTGCGATAGCGATAACGGACCCTCCCGCCTCGCCTAAGAGTGCGGACCGCATTCGTGTCTACTCGCTCGACTTCGGCCAGATTAAGTTGCTGGCCGCGTCCCGAGATAAGGCGAAAAATAAACGGCACTATCCCGCGTCGCACGAGCGACTGGCCATCAAATGCAATCTTGTCGGTTAGTGCTAATGCCGGAAGAAGCGTCCAAGCGATTATAATTGCGAGTAATGCGAACCCGTCCTGTTGTGAGCGCAAAAGAAGACCGGCGGCAAAAGTTAGGATACTCGAAACAACGAGGTAGGCTCCCGCGGAAGATCTTACGCTCGCGATCCAATCCTTCTTTCCAGGCTCTGCTCGTTCCTGAGCAGCATCTGCGAGCGACTGCAAGACTTCCATTTGTTTCAAATCATCCATAGTCAGAACGGATCCTACTCACTCCCGACAGTACTCTGGTTTGGACAGTCAACTGGCACCTCAAGCGAGAAGGTGCCTCGCGAGGTCCCTGGTTGAGTGTACCGTAGGTCAGCTATTTGCACGAGGGTTTGAGTAACACAATTGTCCCCAACCACACGAGCGACAGGGAATCGCGCAAAATCCAGGAACACTTTGGTTCTTTCATCCTGCAACGCCTGTTGGATAGCAGGCGAGTCGGTCGTATCTGCTCGCTCGTGCCTAATCAGTTGAGAAACGGAGTTGTGGCCGCCGGATAGTGATAATTCAAAGCGGTATGCAGCGTTTTCAGTTTCCACCACGCAGGACCATTGAAATGGATTAGCCAGTGTAGCCATGGCGGCAATGTCAGTAACGGTCTCGCCATATTGATTGGCAATAGCCCTCGCCTCAATCCTTGCTTCATTCACTGCGAACCAATGTAGAAAAGCCAAACTGCCCCAATAAACTGGAAGTATTAATAAAGCCGTCAGAGCGATTCGATGTCCCCACCTTTTAGCAACGCCCAGCTTGAAAGAGACTACCAGGGCAATCAGCACAGTGATCCAAATGATTCTGAGGGGAGTGGGATTATCTAAGCCCCGCTGCGCGGGAACTGCTATTACCAGGTAGGTCACAACTAAACCGAATAAGACCCAGAAACCAACTTGTAATTTCGACTTTGAAGTCATGAGGAAGCCGGCACCTCCCAAAATCATCCAAAGGAATGGGTCGATGATGAAAATGAAATCGCCATAGAACCATTCGGAACTCCAGGGGAGGAAAGGACGGATACCATAGTTATTGGTCCAGTCCATGAAAGGATGGGTAGCGATAACAAGTATCGACGCTATCATCAACCCCTTTAAATTCACGGTGGGTTGACGTGCTCGGACTCTGGCCAGCAAGCGGTCGACGAAATAGAAACTGAATGGGAGAACTAACGCGAGAACGATGGCACCGGCGATTGAATGTGTGATGCCACGGTGGTGATGTAGATAATTCCAGCGGCCACCAATCAAACTGACTATGTCAGCATCAGGAAGATTTGCTGCCAGAATGCAAAGAACTGTCGTACCCGGAGATAACCGTTCCAACCCTGCTTTCGACGCGACCAGCCCGACAAGCGAATGGGTGACATTGTCCATGTAAGATTTAATTTATTCGCTGGATTCCTTTGGGGCCCAAGTCAGCACTACCGGCGGTGATTAGAAAGGCAGTCCGCCTAAGGGAACATCGGGAGGTAGTTGTGCCGCGCGCGCCGGATCAAGTTTTTGTAGTTCCTGCGTAGCCTCTCGGGCAGCTGACGATAGGGGAGGGGTTGCTCCTTCAGAGTCCTTGGCTTTTTTAGCCGCGTCGGCTATCTGAAAGAGAAGATCGGCAGCTTCTTTTTTCTTGCCTAGTTTTTGGTAAGTGATCGCCAGCCGCAGATTAGCCACGTCAGGGCTGACGACTACGCTATTTTGTGATGCTATTTGAGTATAGAGTTGACTTGCTTCGTCGTACTTCCCGTCGGCCTCTTTGGCTTGTGCCAGGGCAAACTTTGCGAGCGTGGCGATGTCCCCTGACGCGCTCTTGCTCAACTCCGCCAAATCGCTCATTCCTTTTTCTCTATCGACATACAGACGATTCGTCGCGATTAAATAGCGAGCTTCAGAGGCGTAGGGGTCTCCATACTTAGCTACTACTTTCTCAAACTCCTCAATAGCCTTCTGTGCTCGTTCTTGTTCGGTTGCGTACGTGCTAGCCGGGTCTAAGGGAGACGTCGAGGTCACCGGGGCGCTGGCAATGGTAATTCCCCGCCCCAAAGCGCGACGGGCTTCGTCAGCCTTCCGCCGACTTCTAGTAATCGCAAAACCCGTCAGCGCAGCAATTAAAATGAGGGCTCCGAGGCCGTACAGAATTGTTTTGCCCCGGCCTTCCAGCAAATTCCCTAAACGATCAAAAACGCTAATAGCAGTGTCGCGAAATCGGTCGTGCTGTAGTTCGCGGACGCGCTTCTTCTTGTATCGAGCCACTTATATCCTTCTCGCAAGTCCCTATGGTGAACTGCGTTCTTCTGAGTGTATGATAAGCGAAACAAGCACTCTAATGGGCGTCACGAAATCTTGTCAAGCGACCTTATTGTTGGCCAGAAGCGGAGTTTCGTCAGAGTGCCTTATCCCCCGCGCCGCATTAGCCCAGGGCATCATGGTGCGCGAGTCAAACAGGCGCAACTGGCTCAAATCGCATCAAACGACGGTCATGAAGATTCCTCGGGAACAATCCAAGTCGAATGGGTGTCTAAGGGTATGCCTGGCCGGGGAGGGGTTTTGGCGGTCAGCTTCTCCAGTTCCCGATCCAGAGGGTAAACCGTGAGCTACTCAGAGCCAATAGCCCTTGGGGGGCAAATGGATCTGGAGCAGGTTGCGACCGCAGCCTCGGTTGAGCCTCGTTCGGCCAACGAGACACAGTTCATTGAAAGATTGAAGCGGGGGGATGCTGCAGCCTTTGAGGTGTTAATCGCGGAGCGCTCGGGGGAAATTTACGGACTGCTTTACCGGCTAACGGAAAATAGTGAAGAGGCCCGAGACCTAACCCAGGAGACTTTCCTGCGAGCGTTTCAAAGTATCGAGCACTTCCGGGGTGAGGCCGATTTAAGAACCTGGATTTATCGCATTGCCATCAACCAGGCGAGAAACCGATGGAGGTGGTGGCGCCGGCGTCGACGAGACTCAACGGTTTCGCTCGATTCCCGAGACGAACGGGACAACAAGTTAATAAAGGCGATGCTGCCGGCTGATAACGGAAACACGCCGGAGCAAGACACCCTGGCGCACGAGCGGGAAAGAGTACTCAGGACAGCGTTGGCATCTCTCGGTCGTGCTTATCGCGAGACTGTTATCTTGCGAGACATCGAAGGGTTTAGTTATGAAGAGGTCGCTGCAACGTTACGGATTAGCATTGGGACAGTGAAATCGCGGCTGGCTCGCGGCCGCGCAGAGCTGCGACGAAAGTTAGAAGGATCTTTGTAATTTTAGATTGTGAATTTTAGATTTTTGATTTCTGGTTGAAAGATTCGAAGTCCGACGAGGACACGGAAAATCCTGCAATCACAAATTGAAAATCAAAAATTCCCTTGATGGCTGACCCGCCCCGGCTCACAACAACTCGGTGCCAAATGGGTCGAAGTGACAAGACGGCGGGTAAAGACTTCAGCTAATTAGGAACGAGAGCGATTGAAAACGTGGCCAGCAACACCCGTTTAAATGTGGCTCGAATGATCAGTTAGCTTGTCTCATCCTTTGTCGGAGTTGCTTCCTAACAAGGAAGCAGCCGGGGTCGGTCAGCCATCTAGAGAATTGCCGAGTGCCGAGTGCCAATTGCCAATTAAAGAAGATGCGATTGTCGTTCTCCATTCATTACAATCGGCAATCGGCAATCGGTAATCGCCAATTGGAAATGCCCTATGTCGTGCGAAGAAATACAACAGTCACTTTCCTCCTACGTTGACGACGGCTTGATGCTCCCGGTTCGAGTAGCCGTGGACGAGCACCTCGACAAGTGTCCCGTGTGCCGCAACGAACTGGTGGAACTGCGCGCTCTGACTCGCGGTTTGAGTATGCTCTCAAGACCTCAGCCCCCCTTCGGCCTCGCTGAGTCAATCAATCAGGCCTTAATGATCGAAGCTGCGGCGCGTAATCAAAGCTCGCAGATTTCGTTCGCAGATCGGGTCGCACAGTTTCTTGAGCCCCGTCTGATGCCCTACAGCATTGGGTGGGTGGCTTCGATCATACTTTTTGTGGCTATGTTCGCCGGCCTTAGACCTCACTTCCAGGCGCTTCATGAAGCAGCGGCACAGAACTCGGCAGTCTATGTGGTTCCGGCCAGCGCTGGTTATGATCTTTATAGACCGGTGACATCCGAAGATTACGCCGCGAGCCGTGCTCCTTTCGCTGAGCAATCCCCTAGTCTTAATCCAAAGGGCGCACTAGCCACCCTTACGCGCTCTTATGCTCATCCACATAATGGTCAGGACGCGGACGACATGCTGGTAGTAGCCGACGTATTTAGCAACGGGGCTGCATCGCTCGTTGATGTAGTCCACGCTCCCCGCGATCGTCAGATGCTCAGCGATTTCCAGGCAGCCCTGCGACGAGACGCGGCATTTGTGCCGGCTTCAATGGATCGTCGTCCTGACACCATGCGGGTAGTGTTCGCCGTCCAGAAGGTTGATGTTCGCGAACGAAACTTCTAATTCGCAAACAAAGAGACACGTTCATCGCTTCCAGACCTTCACCAACTCCATAAGCTAAGTAACCCCGGATTGATTGGCATTCCCAACCAGCGCAGACTCATCACTACCCTTCAACAGACTCGCTTGACGCACTGAACGTCGCATGTTAGTTTGCGGATTCATTCGTTTTTAGTGATTCTCTGAGTATCGGGTTCGCCGTCGGATCCGGGTGAATACGTGACTGCACCTGCGCTGGAGCTAAAAACTACCCCACTCAATGCCGCTCATCGTCGCATGGGCGGCCGCATGGTTGATTTTGGCGGATGGGACATGCCTGTCCAATATCCCGCTGGGACCATCGAAGAACATTTACGCACACGCACACACGCAGGACTGTTTGACGTATCGCACATGGGCGAGATTGAGGTGCGCGGAGCGGGTGCAATCGCCTTTATCAACTCCATCACATCTAATGACGCTTCCAAGCTCATTGACGGCCAGGCCCAATACTCTGCCCTAACAACTACTGCCGGTACCGTTATAGACGATCTGCTTGTATACCGCTTTGCATCCGATTACTTCATTCTCGTGGTAAATGCGGGAACCACTCAAAAGGACTGGGATTGGATTTCTTCGCAACCCCATAACGAATCGGTCGAACTCACGAATGTCAGCTCGGAATATTGCCAGCTGGCACTGCAAGGACCAGACGCGCTCGAGATTCTTCAAAAGCTAACGGATCTGCCGCTGGAAGAAATCAAGTACTACCATTTCACCCAGGGTGCCGTTGATGCCATACCCGCAATCGTTTCTCGTACTGGATACACCGGAGAAGACGGCTTCGAGGTTTACGCAGGTGCAGACAAAGCCGAACATCTTTGGAACAAGATTCTGGAAGTAGGGAACTTTGGTTCAACTGATGGCGTCCTGCCGTGCGGTCTGGCTGC
>DASSCG010000141.1:0-2819 GCA_035697925.1 Pyrinomonadaceae bacterium | reverse complement strand
TTAATGAATGATCGAAGCTAGAGCGTGAAGTTAAACTCGATAAAGCCGGTTAGTCCGAAACGTTTATCTGCGACGATCGCAGGCTGAAACCGCCACTGGCGTGCTGCGAATTCGGCAGCTTGCTTCAAAATGAGAGGCCCTTCGGAGCGGGAGACATCCACAACTTTGCCGTCAGCGTCAGTGGTTACGTAAACCCTGACAACGCCTACAACACCTGTGGATTTCGCTAATGGTGGATAAACAGGGACGACTTTTTTGGTTGCCCAATGATTTAGGGCACCGACACTTAATGTATTGGGGTTGTTGCTATTGACTGACTCTTTAGCAGGCTGCCCGTCGGCTGTGTCCGTTTGTTCAGCTTTGGAAGCCGGCGATGGTGCGGGCTGAGCCGGCGCGGCTTTTCCGGCCGCCGGTGATTTTAACTCTGCAGATGTGAGCTGCGGTATTCCATTGAGCGAGGCGACCTGTTTCTGCGAGGAAGAGAGGCCCTGGCGTGCGTCTGCATATTCATTGGCCCACCTGTCCACGTCCTCCCCTTCCCTTGCAACCGAGAGTCTGATGCCCAAAACGTCTTCCAGCAGTGCCAGTGAGTCATAGGCTTTCGAATCGTCTTTAGTTATTTCGCGGGCCTGAGCAATCATCCGCTCTAAAAGCGACCGCAGACGATTCAGATCAGCTAAAGCCTCAGCTGGAAGCTGCGCATCCGTTACATTAATCCCGAAATTACGGTAGCGGGCGATATGCGCTCGCGCACCGTTCACGGCTTGGCCGGCCAGTACAAAATATGTCCGAATTGAACGCTCTTTCTGGCTTGAGCGGGCGCGAAACGTTTCCTCGAGTAAGGACTCTGCGCGCATGTAGTTCCCCTCTTCCAAATAGATGCTCATTAGCATCACAGAGGTTACGTTGCGTACAACTTCATCTCCAACAGTTGACCGTAGGGACTCGAGTTCCCTCGCAGCATCTCCCAAGCGGTGAGCGGCAGCTAGTGCCCGGGCACGCTCAATGCGAACCTGTACCGCCGAGGGCGCAGGCCCTGTTGCTACCTCAGCAGTTTCCTGGGCAGATACCGAACTAAAGATGGTGAGGGAGACAAGTAGGATTGGCGTTAATAAGATTCGTTTACCCAGGGGGTTAGCGACCAAAATACAGTTGACCTTCAATACGTTAACTCCTGAAATGCGAAAAGCGAGCTTAAAAGCTCGCTTACAGCTACCGTCCATTCGACGTTCCTATTATGATCTTTACGGCCACCGGAGGCAAGTGTCCGGAGACAAAAGAGCATTTGACTATTTATTTGTTGCCCCTGGGTTGCTGAGACTCTTAAGGATTCGCTCACGAAAAACGCGCGCACTTGCCCTGATTGCTGCCTCGTCAAGAGTCAACAGTCGACGGTCCTGCATAACGACTCGGCCATTGATAATGACCGTTTGCACGCCTGAAGCTTTAGACGCGTAGACCAAATCAGAATAGATGTTGTAGGACGGAATCTGGTGCAACTCCGTGCGCTCTACCAGAACTAGATCCGCACGCTTGCCGGTTTCTATTGAGCCGATCTCTTTTTGCAGGTGTAGCGCCTGTGCCCCGCGGATTGTGGCTAATTCAAGTGCTTCTTGGGCCGAAATCACTTTGGGATCGCCGCTAAAAACCTTATGCAATTTGGCCGCAGTGTCCATCTCTTCCCACATACTCAGGTCGTTATTCGATGCAGCTCCGTCAGTTCCCAACCCCACCAGCAAGCCATCTCTTAACATTTGCGGTACGGGAGCCACCCCGGCGGCCAGTTTCATGTTTGATTGAGGGTTATGAATAACGCCCACGCCGAAGCGCTTCAAAATCGCCAATTCATTTGCAGTTGGCCAAACCACGTGGGCCGCGATCACGTGGTCGTTTAGAAAGCCGATTCGAGCGAGATATTCAATGGGACTCGTCCCTTTGGCCTTGATGCTGTCGTCTACTTCCCTTTTGGTCTCAGAAATATGGGTGACGATAGGGGCGCCCGTTCGGTCGGAGAATGCGCGGGCGGCCTTTAAGTGGTCTTCCGAAACCGTATAGGGGGCATGCGGCGCAATCGCCGGTACTATTAATTCGTGACCTTTCCATTTTTTGACAAAGCGTTCTACATAAGCCATCGCCTCGGCATTCGTCTTGTTGTCGGCGACGGGAAAGTCGATGACCGTTTCACCGAGGACACCTCGTACACCTGCTTTGGCAGTTTCGTCAGCAATGGCGTCTTCGAAGTAATACATGTCGCAGTAGGTGGTGGTGCCTCCGCGAATCATTTCCGCTAGACCCAGACGAGTACCGGCCCGGACAAATTCTTCGGTAACGTTCTTAGCCTCAGCAGGAAAGATGTACCTCGTTAACCACTCCTGTAGGTCCAGATCATCGGCTAACCCACGAAACAAGACCATCGGAATGTGAGTGTGTGCGTTGATGAGACCGGGAATTATTGTCTTACCCGTCCCGTCTATAGTCTTCCCGCCGGTGTACTTTCCCGCAATGTCAGCGCGCGAACCGACAGCAACTATTCGACCATTCTCAACAGCGATGCCACCGTCTTCGATTATTTGCCTGGCACCATCCATCGTTACGATGGCACCGCCAAGGATCAACAGGTCCACGCGCTCGTCACTTTTCCGTTGCGCGGGAGCGTTTGGCAAAGAGTGATTGAGAACCATGGTGAGTAAGACCAGCACCAAACAAAATCTTTTTGACATGTTATGAATCCGAAAAAACAGGCGTCATGGAATGGCCTTAAAAATCCTATTTATGCCCAGCAACCTCTTTTAGAAATTTGGCGTCGAACGCCCGCGGCA
>DASSCG010000140.1:0-5484 GCA_035697925.1 Pyrinomonadaceae bacterium | reverse complement strand
TTGGTGCGGCCTTTGGCCCAACTGCGAAGGGCTAAGCCCGAACGAGGGGCATAGCCCCCGGAATCATCTGGTCGATATCGGCGGGGCATAGCCACCGCCTCACATGCGGCGGCGAAGCCGACCCCGCTTGTAGTTGATTAGATATGATCCACGAACTACACGAATCGCACTAAAGGGTCGCCGCCTATTACGGTTACTTCGTCTGCCTTTCATTGATCGTTGGTTGACAATTCCCGCCGCTCTACGTTAGATCAACCCGCCAATTCAATCCTTCCCTAAATTGAGGCTTTTCCATGAAAACGTCTCGTCGTAGTTTTATAAAGACTGCAGGTGTGGCTGCTGGTGTCGTAGCTCTTCCTTCACTTCCAAGCTGGGTTTGTGAAATTGAGGTTGCCGAAGCCGCAGCTGCGGCAGCCGTCGACAAAAATGCCCTTGCGGACATCGCCCTAAGTACGGCGCGCAAGCTGGGGGCAACTTACGCTGACATCAGAATCAATCGCTATCGCAACGAGCAGATCTCGACGCGGGAAAAACAGGTGCAGAATGTTTCGCGCAGTCAAAATTTCGGTTTTGGGGTGCGCGTACTCTTCAAGGGTACCTGGGGTTTTGCCTCGAGCCGCGATGTTTCTGCTGACGAAGTGCGACGCCTGACACGAGAGGCGGTAGACATCGCCCGGGCAAATTCCGTTTACCAGCGTAAGCGAGTGGTCCTCGCACCGGCTTCCAAAGTTGTTGACAGCTGGAAGAGTGCCTTTGAAAAAGATCCATTTGAAGTCTCTATCGACGACAAGATTCAGTTCCTCCTCAAACTGAATGAGCAAGCTATGAAGACCGAGGGAGTTAGCTTCGTCAACTCCTCGATGGGATTTGTAAACGAACAGAAATTCTATGCGTCTACCGATGGCTCTCGCATTGATCAGTACATCATCCGGGCCAACCCGAGTTTCAACGTAACTGCAGTCAACCGCTCGAACGGCGATTTTCAGTCGCGAACGGATTTTGGAGGTCCGCAGGGGTTAGGCTACGAGTACATGGAAAAGTACCCCTGGCTCAAGGAAGCTGAGCAAGCCGGTCAAGACGCCGTGGCCAAACTAAAAGCCAAGCCAGTGGAGCCGGGTAAGTATGATCTGATCCTACATCCATCACATCTGTGGTTAACAATACATGAGTCAGTTGGCCACCCGACGGAGCTGGATCGCGCACTCTGGTGGGAGGCGGATTATGCGGGGACAAGTTTCATCACGCCTGACAAAACCGGAAAGCTGCAGTTTGGGTCAAAGATTGTGAACTTCGTCGCTGACCGAACGCAGCGAGGCGGACTAGCGACTATCGGATACGACGACGAAGGTGTTCCCGGCCAAAAATGGCACCTGATTAAAAATGGAGTGTTCGTAGACTGGCAAACGACCCGCGACCTGGCCGGATTATCTCCCGGCAAGAAGTCGTACGGTTGTCTGCATGCCGATAGCTGGGGCAGCATTTCCTTTCCACGAATGCCTAACGTCTCACTGCAACCCGCAGCTGAAAACACGAGCTTGGACAACCTGGTTGCCGGAGTAGAGAAGGGGATTCTGATTTACGGGAACGGAAGTTATTCAATCGATCAGCAAAGGTATAACTTTCAATTTGGCGGTCAAACTTTCTGGGAGATTAAGAACGGAAAAGTAGGGCCCATGTTAAGAGATGTCGCTTATCAGTCGCGCACCACGGACTTTTGGAACTCCTGCGACGGTCTCGGAGGCCAGGCCACTTACGAAATCGGTGGCAGCTTCAACGATGGCAAGGGCGAGCCGGGACAATCGAACGCGGTGAGTCACGGTTGTCCGGTTGCGCGTTTTCGACAAGTGAACGTTTTGAATACCGCTGCCAGATAGCGCTTCTATTTCGTGTTGCTTCGTGTGATTTCGTGGATCGTCTTATTCGACGCCAAAAGCACGATCCACGAAATCGCACGAAACAAAAAAGCAGGTTGAATACCCTGCGAATGGAGAGTCTCGATGTTACTGACTGAAAAGGAAGCTGGCGAGCTTACAGATAAATTGCTTGGCTATGTCAAAGCTGACGACGCATCTGTAAATGTAAGCAGCGAAAACTATTCGCACCTGCGGTTCGCGGCGAATGCTTTTACTACCAGCGGCGCACGCGAAAATACTACTGTGGGAGTCACGGTTTGGATCGATAAGAAGCGTGGCTCGTCATCTACAAACGAGATTGACGATGCATCGCTTCGAGCAGCTGTCGCTGAGGCAGAGACGCTGGCCCGCATTTCTCCAGTCGATCGCGAGTACCTTCCAACCCTGGGCCAGCAAACGTATAAGCCGGTGGATGGTTACGCCGATAGCACCTCAAACATTTCGTTACAGGATCGTGCCCGGGCCATAAACGATGTGATTGCCAGTTGTGAAAAAGCCAGAATCATCGGAGCGGGTTTTCATCAAGCACGCGGGGCCGCGTCTGCGACATCTACTAAGAACGGCAACTTCAATTATTCACGCTCAAGTCTGGTTAGTCTCTCAACCACAGCGCGCACACCCGATGGCGGCAGTTCTGGCTACTTTCTGAGAAATCATTTCGATGTAACGAAGCTAGATGTCAAACGCGTTGCCCGTGAAGCTATTCGCAAGGCCCTCGAGTCGCGTCAGCCGCGCACCTTGGAGCCCGGAGTCTACCCGGCCATCCTGGAGCCGCAGGCTGTCGCGGATCTGCTCTCAGGTTTCGCATTTGGTTTTGACGCTCGGAGTGCAGACGAAGGCCGCAGTCCCTTCTCGGCGCCTGGAGGAAAAACCAAGGTGGGCCAGAAGATCTTTGACGAGCGGATAAACATCTACAGCGACCCTTGGAATGCCGAGCTTCCAGGTTCTGCCAGCGCGCAAGGTGGTATCCCGGCTGAGAAGATCTATCTGGTGCGCAACGGAGTCTTGGAGAACCTGGTCTATTCCCGCTTTTGGGCCAAGCAGAAAGGCAAAGAGCCTACCCCCGGACCCGTAAATAACATTATGGAGAGTTCCGCACGTCCGGCTTCAATCGATGAGATGATCAAGGCCACCGATAGAGGCATATTGTTGGGTCGTTTTTGGTATATCCGTGGGGTTGATCCGCGAACTGCATTACAAACTGGACTGACGCGCGACGGCATCTGGTACATCGAAAATGGCCGCGTGCAATATCCGGTGAAGAACTTTCGTTTTAATCAGAGCCTGATGGAACTACTGGCGCCAGGAAATGTCGAGATGATCGGCGCCCCGGAACGTGTAGGCAGCGCCGAAGGTCAAGGCGGAAGCTCCGCTCTATTGCCGGCTCTCAAGGTCAAGGAATTCCACTTCAGTTCCCAGTCAGAAGCGGTTTGATGCCCTACCGTTTCTTCCGTTTTGTTTTGGGCGTGGGTGATGGAGAGGGAGTAGAGACCTGGGTGGTGGCCGGCTGGATTGTTTCCTGATAGATGTAAGTACCGTCCTGCAGCTTTAGAATCACCGCTGGTTTTACCGCGTTACGCTCCGCATCCATACTGATAATTCCGGTGATGCCGGCAAAATTTTTGGTTTGCGCCAGCGCGTCCCGCACTTTTGTTCCTTCAGTCGAACCCGCCCGTTCAATAGCCTCCGCCAGAAACCGCATCGCATCATAGGCCAAAGCCGAGTGAGCGTCCGGCACTAGATTCCCATAATGCTGTTTGTAGTCGTGGACAAACTTCTGAATCGCAGGCGAAGGATCATCGGCGGAATAGTGATTGGAAATGTAAGACCCGTTTATAGAATCTCCTGCAAGCTGCCAGAGTTCAGGGGCGTCCCAACCGTCGCCCCCCAACAAGGGCTGAGTGATCCCCAGTTGTCGTGCTTGTTTGGCGATCACCGCGATGTCTCCATAGTAACCAGGAAGATAAATGACATCTGGCTTAGCAGCACTGATTGAGCTCAACTGACCCTTAAAATCTGCATCACCCTGGGTGTACGACTGGCTGGTGAGCACGCGACCGCCGTGTTTGGTGAAGCTCAGCTCGAAAAAATCCTTCAGGTCGCGGCTGTACGGCGAATTGAAGTCGAGCATGATTGCCGCTGTCCTTGCGTGCAGGGTGTTGTACGCAAAGGTTGCCATCACTTCGCCCTGGAACGGGTCTATGAAACAGGCGCGAAAGATATAGTCGCCAATCTGAGTGACTGCTGGATTAGTCGATGATGGCGAGATCATCGGGACCTTTGCCATGTGGGCGTTTGGCCCGGCAGCCAAACTGCTTCCTGAAGCGCCACCGGCGATAAGTGCAACAACTTTGTCCTCTCGCGTAAGTTTGTTAACGACGGTTGCAGCGCGTTCAGGACTTCCTTCATCGTCTTCAATCACAATGTCGATCTTGCGGCCATTGATACCGCCTGCTTGATTGATCTCTTCGGCGGCCATGAGCGCCCCGTTTTTTGCCGACTGTCCGAAATTGAAGGTGGGTCCTGACAGATCGCCAAAATAACCGATCTTGATAGTGCTTCGATCCCGCGTATCAGTTGGTTGGATTCGATTTCCGCAGGCGACCAGAATTGTCAGAGTTATACAGGCAAGGATTGGGAAAATGACTTTGGCAATCCTTCTAAGTTGAGTTGGCTGGTTTTGCTTGTACACAGAGTAAACGGGCAGAACTTGAGACCTATTCCCCAAGGTAGGCTTCCTTAATCCGCGGATCCGCGGCAAGTTCTTTCGAGGGTCCTTCCATCACAATTCTACCGGTCTCAAGGACGTAAGCGCGATCTGAATGACCCAGGGCCGCGTGGGCGTTCTGTTCTACCAGCAGAATAGTGGTTCCTTTTCCGCGGATTTCATCAATAGCTTCGAATATGGTGTGGACTACCAGAGGCGCCAAACCGAGCGATGGTTCATCGAGAAGCAGCAGCCTTGGATTCGACATGAGGGCCCGACCCATCGCCAACATTTGCTGTTCACCGCCGGAGAGAGTTCCTGCTTTTTGCGATTCGCGCTCTTTCAGCCGGGGAAACATTTTGAAAGCACGGTCCATGTCGGCCGCGATTTTACGCCGGTCCCTGTTCAGGTAAGCTCCCATCTGTAAGTTTTCACGTACTGAAAGGTTTGCAAAAACTCCTCGTCCTTCTGGGGACATTGAAATACCGCGAGCTACCAACTTATGTGTGGGTTTGCCGCCGATTTCTTCGCCTTCGTAGATAACGCGGCCCCGTCGCGGCTCGAGCAAACCGGTAATAGTTTTCAGCGTGGTCGTTTTGCCCGCGCCGTTGGCTCCGATCAGCGTTACCACCTCACCCTGCTCAACGTGCATTGAGATGCCGGTCAGGGCTTCGATGGCGCCGTAGTTTACGGAAACGTTTTCTAAGGTAAGCATAAACCCTGTCAGTTGTCAGTGGTCCGTTGTCCGTTGTCAGTAGTCAGTGGTCAGTAGTCAGTAGTCAGTTGTCAGTGGTCAGATTGCACCGCGTATGTAAAATCGGTGGCCATTTACAAAAAATAAGTCACAACCGACCACTGACAACT
>DASSCG010000139.1:0-4506 GCA_035697925.1 Pyrinomonadaceae bacterium | reverse complement strand
GAGCGCCAAAAGTAATGGAGGAATGTCTATCTGGATTTGGTGAGTTGGGCGACTAGGCTCAGCGGTGATGGCTAGTACGCGTTTCAGCATAGGAACGAGATCCACCGGCCGAGGCCGCTTATGTTCACCACTAAGGGTCACGACGGGATTCGTCAGTCTCGTCACCATGGCGCTCAGATTCTGAGTCGCCAGCTTGAGTGAATTCATGGTATCGGCGCGAAAATCCTGGTTGTCAAAATGTTTTTCCATGTTTCCGACGATTAGAGATAGGGCTTCAATTGAGTTCTTTAGATCATGCGTCAACATCGCCGAGAGTCTGACGAAAGATTGAAATTGACGCGCTTCTGTCTCCCGAGCAATTTGTTCACGCAGACGGTCAGTCATTAGATTGACGTTATCAGCCAACACGCGGTTTTCGTCTCCCGATTTCAACTCGATACGGTGATCCAGTTTGCCCTCCGCGATGGCAGCCACACCTTCGTTCACACGGCGGAGGCCATTGGTCCTGCCTTGTAAGTAGAACGACAAGAGAATGGCCACTGCTGACCCTATCAGAATTGCGTAAATCAGACCCCACACTCCCGACCGACGTGCTGGCGCCATCGCCTGCTTATAACTTTCCAGCACCGCAACCGAGACGTTCATATCAGGGAATGAGCTAAAGGCCGCCCACACCTCATCGCCAGTACCAGACTTGAAGCTTTGCCATCCTGAATCGCCGGTAGTCATTCGTGAGGCAACCGGGTAGAAGTGCGGCAAGGAATCGTTAACTAGTTGATAGGTCAGAGCCTGGTTTTGGTGATAAAGAACTCTACCTGTGTGGTCGATGACCACTACGCCTCGCGAGGTCGGGTTTGCTCTTAAAGTTGGATTCTCACCTGAATCCCCGCCCTGGGGACTCTCGCTTTTCGTTTCCGAAAGCTCCCACCGCCGGGCAGCCTCGGAAAACATCGAATCCATCTCCAACTCAGCGACGAGGGCACCTGCCACAGATTCGCTGACACCACTTTGAAGGAAGACAGGAACTGATATTCGTATGCTGGCTCCCGACGAGGTGATTAAAACTTCTGAACGCAGGGGTTCAGACTTCCCTACCGTCCAAACCTCCTCTTCGGGAGCAGGCAGGCCAGGCGGAAGATCATGGTCGAGAAAGATCAATGGCGCGCTCGCGCCGCTCTCAGCCTTACGCTCAACAAAGAATACAGGCTGCTTCTGTCGATCGAAGTATGAAATGGTTGTCTGACCTGGTTTGCCGAGAGTTGAAACGAGCGCAATCTTTAAATCCGCCAGGGCTTGATTGTTCGTTGGCGGGCTTTCTTTGGGAACGGACAATTGCAAAAAATCCCGTAGCGCTTTGGAGTCAGCTAAGACGATGAGCGCATCTTCCTGTTCATCCGCGCGATCGCTTACAACGGCAATGAAATTATCGACCTCTTGATCCAGGTCGCGAACCAACTCTGATTCTGCTGTGTTGATTCCGTTGAAGTAGTTTATGACGCCGAGCACCAGCAACGGCGCGAGGCAGATGGCTAACAGTGTGAGAAAAACTCTTGGACGAATCGGCAAGGACGCGCTCCCATGGGGAACTTCCGGGATTCGATATTAACTCAGCTGGGGGTTAGAGTACGACGTTTAGAATTCAACCCGGATGGCTGACTCGCGCTCAGAGTTCGATCAGCAGTGCTGAGTTCGCTCTAGACAGGCACCCGCCCAAAGTTCGCGAGCAATGGAGCCAGCATGTCGACAATCTTGTCGTGGGCGACTCCATTACTTGCAATGATCCCGTTGCGGTTTTGTACTTCCAAAGAGTTGTACTCGAGTGGCCGTCCAAAAAGATCGGTGAGGCGCCCTCCTGCCTCGGTCAGAATGATCTCCGGCGCACATGTATCCCATTGCTTGGTACGCGGCGACAGATGCACGTAGAGATCGCACTGCCGTTCGATTATTAACCCCACCTTGATCCCTACCGAACCGCGCCGAACCTCCTCCTTAACCTTAAAGGCTTTGACAACCTTGTCCATCCGCGGGCTGCGATGAGACCGGCTTGCGGCCAAGCGCATCAGCGAGAGGTCTTTTTGATCGGAAACTGAAGCTCGCTCGGGTTTTAAATTGGGCCGAATAATCCAGGTTCCTTGCCCAATGATCGCGTGATAAAGCACATCAGTTAAAGGCTGATAGACAACGCCCATCACGCATTGCCCGTCCTGGGTCAGGCCAATTTGTACTGCAAAATCTCCATTGCCATCGATGAAGCCATTAGTGCCATCGAGCGGATCAATCATCCAGACCCTTCGCTTGTCGAGGCGATGGGCAGTATCTACTGACTCTTCAGCGAGGATGCCATCATTCGGAAATTCTTTCTTCAAGGCATTGACGATTAGTTCATTCGCAACTCTATCGGCTTGGGTCACTGGTTCGCGATCGTCAAAACCAGTTTTCTGGTCAATTTGGAGTGGGCCCTCGTAGAACTCGAGTATGGCTGCGCCGGCCTTGCGAGCGAGATCGAGCGCGACTTTAAGCCCATATGCAAACATTTGCGATTGTGGTGTTGCCGTCATACTCAACGTCATTAGGAGATTCGAAAGAGAGCTCAGCTTTGCGGCATAGCGGGATTCCTTAAGAACCGTGAACTGCGGCCTACCGGCCTCGTTCCGTAGGCTCGCGACGGGCCACTTCTCGAATGACCTCCAATGTTTTGTCGATGTCCGCGCCGGTCGTCCGGAAATTGGTGATGCAGGCTCGCAAAGCAAATTTGCCCGCAATAGTCGCATTTGAGAGATAAGCCTGGCCGCTTCGCTGAACTGCCTGCATCAACCGCGTGTTGAGATCATTCAGTTCGCGATTTATCCGGTTGGTATCGTCTACCGAACACGACACAAGACGCTGTTTAAATCCTTTTGGTAAGTAACGAAAGCAGCAGATGCTTAACTCTATCGGCGCCAGCAACTCAAAGTCGTCTGACTCTTGAATCCGCTTTCCCAGATATTCGGCCAGCAAAATGTCCTCACTGATCGCTGCCGCAATGCGATTTAATCCGTAGTAACAAAAGGTCAGCCAGATCTTCAGCGCCCGGAACCGCCGTGACAACTCCACTCCGTAATCCCAGAACGCAAAGGCTTCATCGGTATCGGGCTGCTCAAGAACTTTTATGTAATCTGCCTCGGCTGACGCGAAAGCTGCTCGAGCCGCAGCTTGATCACGAAACAGCAAACAGCCCGCGTCGATAGGAACATATAACCACTTGTGTGCGTCAAGTGATACCGAATCAGCTCGATGGAGACCGGCAAAGAGTGAGCGTTTTCTTTCATCAAGTGTCGCCGGCACACCGTAAGCTCCATCGACGTGAAACCAGAGATCGAACTCGGCAGCAACTTCGGCTATTTCATTAAGCGGATCAACGGCTCCCGTGTTTACCGTGCCGGCGCTGGCAACAACGCAAAACGGGACGAACCCATTTTCCAAATCCTTCTTCACTGATTCTCGAAGTTTCCCAACATTTAAGTGAAAGCTCTCGTCCGCCTTAATCGTCCTCACCTGCTCACGTCCAATGCCCAGGATGTCGATGGCTTTCAATACCGACATATGAACCTGATCCGAAGCGTAGAGTGTCATCGCTGGACCACAATTCCAGAGACCCTTACCGGAAATGTCTTCTTTTGCTTTGGTCCGGTGGGCGATCAGCATGGCCACCAGGTTCGCCATTGAGCCGCCGCTGGTGAGTAAGCCATGAGCGCTTTCGCTAAAGCCGATCATCCCGCCCAACCAGCGAACCACCATTCGTTCGAGCTCGGTTGCGGCCGGCGCGGACCTCCATGCCGTGACGTTTACATTGAGTGCGGAAGTAACCAACTCCGCGAAGGCGCCCGCAGGCGTGGCTGGAGAGGCCACATACCCAAATTGGCGAGGATGGCCGTTGTGGCGAATGCCTCTAATGATGGACTGGAAGTCGGCCAGGAGCTTCTCCAGCGTTCCTCCTTCCAAAGGAATCTGAGAGTTTAGGTGCGAAATCGGTGCGCCGGTCGAGGTATCTGGATAAACCGGAAGTTCCGAAACTGTAGCAAAGTACTCGGTGACTAGTTTGCTAAAGGCATGGGAAAGTTCACCGAGCTCCTCTTTCGAGAGTCCGAGATTGGAAACACGCGAATCGGCGATTGTGTTTGTTTCACTCATTTCGGCCCTGGAGCTATGGCAATCAGAAGCGACAGACGCTGGTCGCTCGCATTCGTCACTCCGTGAAGGATGCCGGCAGGCGCGATTACCAACGCACCAGCGGTTTCGCTGCGCTCCTCATCTCCGATCTTAAACTTCCCGACACCTTCGAGGACGAAATAGAACTTGTCGGCGCCCTGGTGTGCGTGCACTCCCTGGGTCTGGTTTGGTTCCAGGCAGTTGAGCCCAACCATTACGTGTGCACCTTGCCAAAGCGTCGTTTTAAAAAATTTTTCAGCAGCTTCGCCAGCGTGCTCACGCCAGTCGATAATGTAATTCATAGCAAATTCCTAAATT
>DASSCG010000138.1:0-4870 GCA_035697925.1 Pyrinomonadaceae bacterium | reverse complement strand
GTTGCTTAAGCTCCACCAACAGCTCGCCGAGTTGCTCACGTGCCGGAAGAATGGATCCAGGCGTCACCGGGTGTTTATCGGTTGCGTCATCAAGGTCCGCGGCAGAACGCATTAGACTCAGCGCTTCGTCGTTCTTACTTTCCGAGTAAGCCAACCAGGCGGAAGCAACCAGTCGCTGGATCTCGATCTGTTTCCCCCAGTCGTAATCGCCCTTGACCTCTACTAGCGCGGCCCGGATGGCAGCTAGTCTGTCGATGTCTTGACGCGCTGTCGCCTTGTTGCCGCTCCGGGCGGCTCCAATCGCGCGGGCAAAGCGAATGTGAGATTCAGCCCAGGGAAATTGCTCCCAGGGAAACGATTTCAGACTGTCTTGAGGGAATGTTAACTGTGCCGCTTCATTCCAGCGACGGCGTTCGAGCGCATAGCGTGCGGGAATCGCAGTGACAGAATAGGCGACCTTAAAAGTCATTGGCTCGATTCTCTGAATCTTGTTCAACTCATCAAGTACGGACCAAGCCTGTTTATCCTGCCCACGTTGCAGATAGGCATAAGCGAGGTAGTCCATTGTGTGAAGCTGCTCATCCCATGCCCCAGCCATATGATGTCGAACGGCGAAAGCCTTTGCCGTAGCCCTGGCATCAAGATTCGATCTTATTGCCTCAGGCCACAAACCAAGGCGAATAAAAATGTGTGACGGCATGTGCTGCGCGTGCGCTGATGCAGGTGCGATCTTCGCATAGCTCCGTGCTGCGGGAAGAGCCAGACTCGCGAGCGCAGGATAGTCATAGCTGTGAATGAGGTAGTGAGCGACGCCGGGATGTCGGGGTTGGCGAGCCAGCGCGCGATTCAAGATCTCAGCAGCTTCTTTTTCCCTCGTATATGTTTTGTCATTCGACATCATTCCCGTTGAGATTAGCGTCAACGCATAGAAGATTCCGGCCTCACTATCCGACGGATACTTGCGGAAAAGCTGTTTCATCGCATCGCTGAAAGCGAACGAGCGAGCTCGATGATCTAGCTTTGCAGAGTCTTTGTAAAAAAGCTCAATCGCTGCAATGTAGTCTTTTTCACGTTGAGAGAGCGTTCCCGCCGTCTTTGCCTTTTCGACTGCGGCTAATCCCTTCTTCAACTCCTCGGCCATCGGTGAGGTCCAGAGTTGATGATGGTAGCTCATAGCTACGCCCCAATAACCCATGCCACACTTCGGGTCAGTGACCGTGACTTCGGTGAAGGCCTTTTCGGCTTCTTCATACTCGAATGAGTGGAGCCACGCGACGGCGCGATTAAATTGTTTCTGGGCTTGGGGATTGCAGGAAACGATGAAATTGACGTGACCAAGTTCTGAACGATCGTGTTGGTGAGTGTGTGGTTCCTGGGCTGAGGCTGGAAGTGGGCAGAAGGAAAAGAGCAACAGAAAAGCCGCGATTAATGCGACGATCGGAAGAGTGCGTTTCATATTTCGCTCCTCAAAGAATGTAGCACAGACTTTAGTCTGTGTATCTGTGCTCCCTATCACCACAGACTGAAGTCTGTGCTACGTATCACCACAGACTGAAGTTTGTGCTACGTATCACCACAGACTGAAGTCTGTGCCACGTATCACCACAGACTGAAGTCCGTGCTACGTATCATCACAGACTGAAGTCTGTGCTACGTATCACCACAGACTGAAGTCTGTGCTACTTCTTTAGTCCTCGGGCGATTCTTCCCAGCTGTAAGTTTTTCCGTTCCAGTAAAGGTAACTGTCAACGGCTTCTGTCCCAAGGACGATCACGTCACCTTTTCTCGCCCTTTGTACTGTCGGAGGTAGGTACTCTCCACGGCGCAGCTTGCCGCGTCTTACTACAGACATGAGGTCACGCAAGGCATCCGGACCTGCCGAAAGACGGCTGTAATTTTGGATAAGAATGGGCGAATCGCCCACCATAAGAAACTTTGCCGAAGCTTGAGTCTGCCAACCTCCAGCAGACCCATGAATAATCACCAGCGCCAGAGTCGGTGTGCCGGCTGGATCAGCCGGGTAGGTTGAGTTGCCGTAAGCAGCTCCCCAGGGGCTAAGGACTTTTACGTCTTTTGGCAGGGTATTGCGGGGTTGCTTGATACGAACCGCAACAACTAAGTCCTGCGCGGTATCACCATTGAAATCTCCGGTAAGGTAGTAAGGCTTGAAAGCCGTCACCGGCTCAACTGCCGAACCAAACGACGTGCGCACTGCTTCATTGACCGCCGATCCATTTGCTAATGGGCTTTTTTGTACGCCTATAACTGAGACTAATGGAGACAGCGTCAGCAGAACTAGAGTGGCGAAAATAGGGTTCATTTGGGTATCTCCGATTGGGAGTCTTTTCAAGATTGCAGTTCCAGGTAAGTAATAAGCCGCTTGAATCTGGCACTATTCATAACAGCTCTTTTATTCTCAATCATGTTCGCTTACGCTATCCCGTAACGTTCCTCAAGGCCTGTCCCAAATTATGGTGTATCGCCAGAGCCAGTGGTAATAGATTTTCGCGCCCGGAAGCAATCGTGAAGCCATCTCTTTAACCTCTGCAAGGCTCAGGTATTTCTCGGTGGCGCAGTGACGCATCCACGCGTCGCGCACTGCTCGAGGGGGTCGTAATCGTCCTGTGCGCAGCAGGCGACCAAAACCCTCCTGGCCCAGCACAAAATATGTTCGCGCGTGGTCGAGCAGTCCAACGTCACTGCGAATATCATTGATGATGAGGCGGCCACCGGGACGAAGCAGCTCAACCATGCGTGCAATAGCGACATCCTGTTGCATGTGATGCAGGGTCGCAGCGGAGATGACACAATCGAACTGGTTGGAACCAAAGTCCTGCTCGAGAAAGTTGCCGCATAGGAATAAAACTGCGTTATTGTCCGCCAACTTCTTGCGCGCCCGCATGATCATTTCCGGCGACAGATCGACTGCTGTTACCTCACGATTGGCAATTGCAAGTCTCGAAGTAAGTTCGCCCAGGCCACAACCGATGTCGAGTACCTTCGTCGCCTCAGCCGGAACCAATGAGACGAGGAACGAGTAATAGCGATCGTCACCGGTCACGTGACTGTCTGACAGACGCGCAATCTCATCAAAATCGTTACGAATAGATGCGAGAGTCATAAAGCCCAGGGCAGATCAGGATTTTTAAGCAAGTTCCGGAGCAGCTTGTTTCAAACCAAACCACTGAAAAGCTTTGGCTGGATTACCATTCATCGTTACCACATTAATCGTATCAAGCGCTACGGTCTCAAAGTTTGATGTTAAGGTCTGGATCCACTCGGGAGCGTGATGGCGAACGGTAACCCCTTCCGGAAGATCGAACACGCCGTAGGTCCCATATTTGTCATGGTCGCGAACATATCGCTCCAGGTTTCGCTCGTCCGTTTGCAGCCAGAGATCGCTCATATAGAGAAGTCCTCCGGGTTTTAAGACACGATCGATTTCCTCTACCAACGCTCGCTGGCCATTATCTGTCGGCACACAAGTCAGGACACTGAACAAAAGCGTCGCGTTGATGGATGCATCTTGCAGCGGAAGGTGCGAGGCATCAGATTCCTTAAAGGTGATTTCAGGAAAACGCTCGCGGGCGACCGCGATCATGGCAGGAGCAGGATCGAGGCCAATCAGGTTATGGTAGCCACGCTCATACAGCAGGCCTAACGCCCGGCCGTATCCGCAACCCAGGTCAAGAATTCGGCTATCGGCAGACAAAAATTGCTGCAACCGATCAAAATTTAGCGGGTGGCCGAAAGTTTTCTTCGGACCTACGCGGTTCCAATAATCAACCTGGCAATCAAGAGCGACCACTGAAGTACACCATCGCGCGGAGCCCGCCGAAAGCGATACGCCGTAATTTATGTAATGCCCGCGTGCCATCACGCGGGTCTACTCTTCCCGGTTCAGTCATCGCGTGCTCGCGCTTTGACTTGACGCGCTTTGCGCGAATGCCCGGAGACGCTGGTTGAAGGTTGGCGCATCATCCCAGAATGGTGCGTGTCCTGTGTTCGCCATTATCTGCACTTGAGAGTTTGCCAGACTCGACATCTGCTGCTCGATAACCGACCGCTTCACCACAGCGTCATGAGCCCCCTGAGTAATCAGAACAGGCTTTCGTAGCTTTGGCATTAGATCGTCGTTATCGAACGCGCGCGAGAGGAGAGCTTGACGTACGTAAGGTGGAACAGAAACGTTGTAACCCAGCATCAAGTACAATTCTTCGGCCGCCGGCTCCTTGTAAAGGCACAGACGTAGTAGAGACTCAAGAGCACGAACGCTTTCCTCTACATCCGTGGAAAAGAACCCTGGCACCAGATTAATGAACTCGGGAGAAAGAACGGACATTGCTTCTTCACTGCCAAGCTTGGTAACGCCTCCAACGAATTGCATACCGCTGATGCCATCCTCGCCGTAATGTCGGACATAGTCGAGCATTATTAATGGACCATAAGACCAACCAGAGAGTATCGGATGATCTAGACCGAGAGTCTGTATCACAGCGTTCACATCATCTGCCCAGAGGCGCGAGTCACCGTAGCCTTCACGGGGTTTATCCGAAAGGCCATGGCCTCGGATGTCCATAGCTACAAGTCGGTAGTCGTCGGCCAGATCCGAAAAAATCTGGCGGCTCCAAGCCCGCCATGACTGCGACAAACCGTGAATGAATAGAAGTGGACGGCCCTTCGGGTTGCCGGCTTCAACAAGGTGAAGCTGTACGCCACCGCCACCTGTGATTCTTTGACTGTTCATATTGTCCCTCCTGTCAAGACGCTTCGATGAGAAAAGGAGCACGACCTTAGGCTGAGCGAGGGAAAGCTGGCGGGAAGATATGACTACCCCGAGCAGTAGTCAAATCTAAACAAGCCCGGTCGG
>DASSCG010000137.1:0-6210 GCA_035697925.1 Pyrinomonadaceae bacterium | reverse complement strand
TTTAGGAACGACTCGGCGGACGAGAGCTTCGTCCCTTCCACAATCTCACTTCGCCGCTCATCTTTTCTGATAGCTGTCGACATATTGATGGTTCCAAGTTCCCTGCCCCCAGGGGCCGGAGAGGGCTTGTGTTGTGTAATCGATTACTGCTCGGCACTTAAGAAGATCTTAAACAGCAACAATCCGTTAAGCTCCAAAGGAGAGAAGGCTTAGGGGGAATGAAGAGAGAGTTCGCAATCAGTGTTCCAGAGGAGGGTAGGAAGCCGCACTGGCGCCTAGAGTTGCTCAATATGGAGCTTTCGGCGTCAATATCTCAGAAACGCAACATGTTTTGTGTACGAAATTGAGTCTGGAGAGGCTGAAATCGAGCGAATTGTGACAATCTTGGAGCAAATTCAAGAATTTTGGCTGTTGCTAGGTCAGGCGGCGGCCTTTGAGGGAGTTCGAAAGTAAGGAGTAAATCGACCGAGCGATACTAAAAAGGAACCGGTACAGTGCCTCGGCCGTTCAAGTCTAAGGCGTGGGTGGGAAGATTCATTTAGGGTGCACTTTGTTACCCTTGGAACGCAACCTAAACCATGCTCAATTGCATCTGTTATTCGCGTCCGTTCGGTGGAAAATCTCACTGTATTGGGCGTCTATTGAAGTTAGCTATTGTTTGACACCCCGGAAAACCGTGTGATAACCTCCGGTCGGCTTTCGGCTCCTTTTAGCAGAGCCTTTCCCATGGTTTCGATCACGCTGAAGGAGCGTTTGGTTACCTCGCACAGATAGAATCCGGAAACTTCGATTGTCCAGATACTTGCGCTGAATTCACTAATCAAGGTGAAGGAGAAAACGATTTGACCCTAGTGAGCTTCCCTCAGTTGTTACCGCGCATTACCTTACTAGCTGCTCTAATAGTTCCTGCGACCAGTATTTTTGGACAAATACCGGCTGGTTCGTCCGCGCGTACTATCCCATCAGAGGTGGAGAAGTCAGATCCCCGAGTCTCCCAGATCATCGCTAAGGCTGAAGATCATTTCCGCAAAGGCCGACTCAACCTCGAAGACAACAAACGCGAGCATGCGCGTGATGAATTTGATCGTGCGGTTGACACTATCCTTGAATCGGGCCTCGATGTTAGAGCCAGTCAGCGGCTCCAGACTTTCTACTTGGAGTTGGTCGAGCGAATCTACCGCGAAGAGGTTCCGCTAGGCCACGGTCCGACCCAGGCTAATACTTCGGAGTTGGTCGCCCAGAACGTTCAGTCTCCAGTACAAAAAACAGCGCCTCCGCAAATTGGTTTTCTTGAGCAGAGGTTTGAACCTTCCCCGCTTGATGAGTTAAGCAAATTAGTACTGACGCCGGACGAGCAAAACGTTTCCGACGCCGACGTATTGGCGCTCGAGCAAGCCAAGCAGAACGTCAACTTTGCATTCACCATAAATCCACTAATTCAGCAGTACATCAATTTCTATCAGGGCCGCGGCCGCTCCACAATGGAGTCGGGACTGCGACGGTCGGGCCAATACATGAAGCTCGCCCGCCAGATTTTCGCGAAGGAAGGCGTACCCGTTGATATCACTTGGTTGGGCCAGGTCGAGAGTGCCTGGAAGCCAAAGGCGATGTCGTGGGCGTCGGCCTCCGGCCTGTGGCAGTTCATTCCAAGCACAGGACGTGAGTATGGTTTGCGTCAAACCGCTTGGATTGATGAACGAAACAGCTTTGAGCAGGCGACTTTGGCCTCGGCCAGATATCTGAAGAATCTCGCCGCACGTTACCAAGGTAACTGGGAGCTTGCCATGGCGGCTTACAATACCGGAGCCGGAAATGTCGACCGCGCAATTTCGCGTGCTGGCAGCAGGAATTACTGGGCCATTTATCCTTATATCGCTCAGGAAACTCGGAACTACGTTCCCAATATCCTGGCCACAATTTTGATTGCGAAGAACCCCGAGAAATATGGCTTCAAAGGCATCCGTCCTGAAACGTCGCTCTCCTATGATCGGGTTCAAGTCGCTACCGCCACCAGCTTGCAATTAATAGCCGAGGCGACCGACACAAGCGTCGATTACATTCGCACCATCAACCCGGAATTAAAGCGAGATGTTACGCCGAGAGGCGAGGCTTACGCGGTTCGCGTTCCGGCTGGAAAAGCCAAACAGTTTGTTGCCCTTCTCCAAAGAATTCCGGGAGACAGGCGCGACTCCGCGAGGGTTATCTCAGTAGCACCAGGCGAAGACTTACAGAATGTTGCCAACCGCACGGGCGTCAGCGTTGCGCAATTGCAAGCGATGAACAGCGGCGTGGATCTTAAGTCGGCCACGAAGCTGATCGTACCAAGCAGTTCAGTCCGTCTGACAAGTTGGCGACGCGCCAAGCCGGGCACTGAGCCGGCCGCTCCCGGATTGACGAAGATTCGGGCGCGCAAAGGCGACACGATTTCTCGAATTGCTGCGGCACGGAATCTGGACGCGAATGAGTTAGCACGTTTGAACGGAATGACTCCGGAGTTGGAATTGCGCGCGGGCCAGGAAATTAAACTCCCGTTGACCGGTGCGGCGCCCTCACGACGTCGATAGAATCCATTTGCAGCGCGTCTTTTAGTTTGACGTGCGGTAAGTTATGCTGAGCGCGCTTTCGATTTAACTCGCAAGCGCGCTCGATTCTTTTAATCGAGAATCCACAGCCTATATGCTCTCCAATCTCAACCTCACATGGGAGCCCTCACATGCTTTTTCGTACTCTCTCAGCAGCTGTATATGGCATCGATGCAGACCTCGTAGACATTGAAGTCGACCTGACTCCCGTGCGAGGCGAGTCGGACAATTTGTCAGTGACTATCGTCGGATTGCCCGATGCTGCGGTACGGGAGTCACGCGAGCGCATTCGCGCAGCAATTTGTAACTGCGCATTCTTCTTTCCCTTCCAAAAAATCACGATCAACCTGGCGCCGGCCGATGTCAGGAAAGAGGGCGCAAGTTTCGATCTCCCTATCGCTCTCGGCATCCTCGGTGCTAACGGCGATCTGGCCGAACAGGAAAGCCTGATTCACGTCCTTTGCGTGGGTGAACTTTCCCTGGACGGAAGAGTGCGTCCGATCAAAGGCGCACTGTCGATTGCGATCCTTGCGCGCGAGGCAGCAATCCGACATGTAATTCTCCCCGACGAAAACGCCAAAGAAGCGGCAGTTGTGTCAGGGGTGAACGTTTATCCAGTCGCCGATTTGAGAAGCGCTGTGGAGCTGGTGGCCGCGCTGGGGTCCGAGGATCCTCCCGAGCCTTTGAAAATTGATCCGGCAGCAATTCTGATTCAGTCAGACCATTACAGTGTCGACTTTCGCGAAGTGCGGGGACAGCTCTCAGCCAAACGAGCACTCGAGGTGTCGAGCGCCGGCTCACACAATATTCTTCTAATAGGACCTCCGGGATCCGGCAAGACAATGCTCGCTAAGCGCTTGCCAACAATCCTGCCGCCACTGGAATTCGAAGCTGCATTGGAGCTAACCAAGATTCATTCGGTTGCAGGAATGACCGGACGAGCTGGGCTGGTGGCAGAGCGGCCTTTTCGTTCCCCGCATCACACCATCAGCGACGCGGGACTGATCGGTGGGGGTGCCCTGCCTCGTCCGGGCGAGGTCTCCCTGGCGCACCAAGGAGTCTTATTTCTGGACGAGCTTCCGGAATTTGACCGCAGCGTGTTAGAAGTGCTCCGCCAGCCACTCGAGGACCAAAAGGTCACAATCAGCCGGGCCTCGATGTCACTCACTTTTCCCGCTTCATTCATGCTCGCGGCCGCTATGAATCCCTGTCCGTGCGGTTTTTGGAACGATCCAACTCGCGAATGCCGCTGCACGCCGCTTCAGATTCAGCGTTACGTCGGCCGAATCTCGGGGCCTCTGCTCGATCGAATTGATATTCACGTAGATGTACCGGCCGTAAAATTTAGCGAGCTCACTGGTGAACCGGCACTCGAAGCAGAAAGCTCCACAGAAATACGCGATCGTGTGATTGAAGCCCGGGAACGGCAGCGGAAACGACTGGCTGGAGAAAGGATTTTCTCTAACGCGGCGATGACTCCGAGAATGATCCGGCGACACTGCCGGATTGATACTGAAAGCGAACACATGCTGGAACGCGCAATGACTCGGCTGGGCTTGTCAGCACGCGCTTATGACCGTATCCTGAAAGTAAGCCGCACAATCGCAGATCTTGAAGGCGCTGAGGATATCGGCTCCGTTCACGTGGCCGAAGCGGTTGGTTACCGCTCGCTCGACCGTACTTATTGGACTTGAACCAAGGCCGGAGTGCGAAAGTGTTGATGCGGCTGAAGAAAACCATAACTTTTAGCCGGGGAAAGGCAACGACGCGCTCCAAGCGCGGCATCACACCCGCGTCGAGGGTACCTTTAGAAGCCTCGTACTTCTTGCGCTCAAGGAATGCGAGAAAAAAAGGTGCCGCTCCCTTGAAATCCTGCGGAAACGTGATAGTCGTGAAGCACAAGCACCGGGATGAGGGTTCCCACGTCGCTTGCCAAAAATAGACGAATACGTGACCGCAGCCGAAACCGAGCCACAACCAGTAACCGATTACGGGCTGACACAGCGAGCTGCGCAAGGCGACATGGGAGCCTTTGAGGAGCTCTACCAGCGCCATAATCGTCGGGTTTATTCCCTTTGTTTACGAATGACTGGGAATGTCTCGGAGGCTGAAGACCTGGCACAAGAGGTCTTCATTCAGCTCTTTAGAAAAATTGGAAGCTTTCGTGGCGAGTCGGCCTTCACTACCTGGCTGCATCGGTTGACTGTAAATCAGGTCTTGATGCACTTCCGCAAACGCGGAGTCAAGATGGAACAGACTACCGAGGACGGCGAGACCCCGATACAGATAGTTAAAGGCACTGAGAACCCCAACGCAATGCCGGTTGTCGACCGCATTGCCCTCGACAAAGCCATCTCGCAACTGCCGCCAGGGTATCGCACAGTCTTCACCCTTCACGATATTGAAGGACATGAACACGAAGAAATTGCGCGAATGCTTGGCTGCTCAGTTGGGACTTCAAAGTCTCAGCTGCACAAGGCGCGAATGAAGTTGCGAGGTTTACTCAGGCAACAGAAGGCCAAGGAGTAGCTTCCAAGAACGCTTGGTAGGCTTTACAAAGAAGCCTGAACAAGCGCAAAAGGCACCTTAAGGATGCTCCCCGCCAAGGGATAGGATCCGAAATGCAGTCTCCCCTTGATTGGTTAGAACCAAACACCACGTGGACCGTCCCTGCGCTAGTATTGCGTGGTGAGTCAGAGGTTGTAAGACAATGAACTGCGAAAAGTGTCAGGAATTAATTGGCGACCTGGTCGATGGCGCGCTAACCCGCGAAGATGAATCCACTCTGAGCTCACACCTCGAAGAGTGTCTCTCTTGCGTTGATGTGCGCAACGACCTTCAGTCGATCGTCGCGTTCTGCAAAACGCATCGAGGGGAATACAGTGCACCTCCAAACGTGGATGCCTTATGGTTGCGCATTCGCAACGTGATCGAGGCCGAGGCGGTGCCCGCGGCCAGGGCGGCTACCTCTCAATCCGGCGCTCAGAGCTTGTGGTCTCGATGGATGAACCGCAGCTGGGAGCTCTCGATGCCTCAGCTTGTAGCCTCCGCTGCAGCGATAGTGCTGGTTGTGTCACTGGGCACCACAGTTGGTCTGCGCCGTTTTGATAACAGTCGGGTGACGGCACCGCAGTCAACACCTAGCGCTCAAGCTGCGACGTACGTTAGAGATCGCATGTGGCAACAACAGCAAGCCATTAACTACTGGAACCAGCGAGTTGAGACCAATAAGGCGCGCTGGAATCAAGAGATGCGCGATACCTTTGAAAGAAATCTGAAAGTTATCGATCAGGCAGTTAACGACTCGCTCAACGAGTTGAATCGGGATCCCCACGACGAAGTCTCTGAAGAAATGCTTAACGCGGCTCTTAATGAGAAACTCGCATTACTAAGGGAGTTTTCCGACCTGTAGTTCGACCGGAGTTAAGCCTAAGTTTTTCCCCGCTGTCTTTAAAAAGTTTTGAGTTTGAAGAGCCCGCACAAATGAGTATTCGACTGTTGTTTAGACCTCGCAGATTTTCTGGCCCATCAGTTTGGTCGAGTCTTTTCGTTTTTGCCCTCGTCTGCGCATTTAGTCACTCCTCGATCTACGCCCAGAATCGCGTTTCGAAACGTTTTCCCGCAGGAA